>CAVCFM010000494.1:0-4747 GCA_963601305.1 bacterium
CTGTATCACGGAACTCATCTTCCTGTTTTTTGCCGCCGCCATCGGTGGTTTTCTCTGGGAAGTGCTTATTTTCGTGTTAAAAGAAGACACCTTTCGCAACCGCGGTTTCCTTTACGGACCATGGCTTCCGGTCTACGGCATCGGCGCCGTACTTTTTTATGTGCTCTTAAAACCGCGTTCCCGGGTAAAAAGCAGAGCCACGCAACGCCGTAAAATAGCGTGGCTTGAATTTCTGCGCATTTTTCTGCTCTCCCTTCTGATCGGAACTGCATTGGAATATGCCATCGGCTGGTTTTTATACCATGTCTGGGGACTGCGCTACTGGGATTACCGCAGTTATCCCCTTCAGCTGGACGGCTACATCTGCCTCACATCGGCACTGGGTTTTGGTATCGCAGGTGTCCTCTGGGTTGGCATCCTGTCCCGTTTTCTGTTAAAAATCTGGTATCACATTCCGGCAAAAATCCGGCGCGCCCTGCTGACAATTCTGGTTCTGGCATTTCTCGCGGACTGTGCGGCAGCATTAATTTTTCCAAATACCGGACGCGGAATTACATTTTAACCAAACGAAAAAAGCCGCGCAGCAACATACTTGCAGCATCAAAAATGCCCCATCTCTGCCATTCTCACAGCGCCAGAAATCGCTCCATCTCTGCTCTCATACCGACAAACTGCTCCATAGTTTTCGGATTGCAGGATTCAAAATGAAGCAGCTTGTCCAAATACCCCTGCTCTTTTACAATCCGAAGGCTCTCTTTGTATACCAGCTCATACACCAGCGAAACATGTCCTGCAATGTGATCCACTGGCGTGCGTTTTAAGCTGCGCAGCACTGCATGATGCTCATAAAAACTTTCCAGAACCGCATCCGTAACCACTGCATGACGCAGTTCCTCCGTGGTGGTGTTATAGATTTCTTCCAGCGGCGACTCCACATTGACCCGAAGAATATCAATCTTATCCGCATCGCGCAGCACATGGCTGAGTCTTGCCACGCGCTCCGGCAGCCCTTCCGGGATCCGGTATGCGCTGTGCACGCGGACAGCTGTTTCAATCAGTTCGTCCTCATCTGTATCTGCGATATAGTCCCGGATCTTGCCCTCGCCATCCGCGTTTCCGAAGAGAATATCTGCGCCAAGCTGCGCATGGTCGATGGACTCCGCATCAATAAACGTATTGTACCGGCGCAGCTGCTCGAATCTGCCCACATCGTGAAGCATCCCCAAGAGCCACGCCAGTTCCACATCTTTCTCTGGCATCTGCTCTGCCCGCGCGATCCGCTCGCAAAGCTCTGCCACCCGATAGGTATGGGCGATTTTTAACCTTACTTTTTCGTCTGTCACATCATAAGCGCTGGTGTACACCTTGAAAACTTCTTTTACCTGTTCCCGATTTATCTGCATGGTATCCCTACTTTCGATTTGCTTTTTTCGCTGTTTTTTCCCGGTACATGATCTCGTCTGCCTCACGTACATAGTCGTCTAATTCTCTTTTTTGCGTCATATCCGTGTGAATACATCCGACACTGATGGTCAGCGTGACCGGAAGCTTCATCACTGCCGACCGCTCTCTGATGTCCGTCCGGATGCAATCCACAATTGCAGCAATCTCTTCATCCCCGGTGCGGTCCATCAAAACCAGAAACTCATCGCCGCCGGTGCGCACTGCGATCGCTCCCTCCGGAATATTTTTTAAAATCGCTCCCGCAGTCGTCTTGATTGCCCAGTCACCATGGATATGCCCAAACTCATCGTTGATATATTTGAGCCGATCCATATCGATAAACATGATCGACATATCTTCTTTTTTCTGGCGCTTCTGCTCAAACAACCGGCACGCCAGCTTCTGATAACCCAGACGGTTATACATGCCCGTCATGGCATCTTTTATATACAAGTCCGCCAGCACCTGATTCATGTAGCTTAATTTTTCTTTTTTGTGGAGATTTTCCATCGCGGAAGTCAGCACATTGATGATCTGAAACAGATACTGCTTCTCCATCAGGTAAATGGCGTTGCGGATCACAAAATATCCTACGGTCCGCTCTCTGAAATGCAGTGGCAGGAACAGGAAATCCCCGCCGCCCTCCGATGCATCAAACAGCGGAAAAATGCCGGAAATCTTTTGTTTTCTTTCCTCTGCGACCGCACCGTTTTCATATGCGAACTCCACCTGCATCGTCTCCGGGTAGCCCTCAATGCAAAACTCCCCGTCCTCTATCAGATGCCTGTCGTAATAATCGCTGATCTCCCGAAAATCATTGATGTGCTTGTCAATGATCAGATACATCGCATCACACCGCATGGCAGGAATACATTTGGGAATCCACTGGGACATCTCCTCCACCGTCTTGCAGCGCAAAAGTTCGTACTCCAAAGACAGCACCTGTTCCTCAAATTCCTCGGTCTCAATTCCGTACATGATCTGCTCTTTGGAGTGTTGTTCCTGCTGCACCACAAGATTAGACGCACATCCGCAGCTCTCCCAGAAAATACACTCATGCCCGGTATAGTTAAAACGCGGCACCTCTTCCCCAGCCCAGAGCCGGATCAAAATATCTGCCGATAGATACCCGACTTCCTCCCGGATGTGGCCGACCGTCGTGATGTGTGGCGAATAATAGCTTGCCTTGTCAAAATTGTCAAAACCGGTAACCCGGAAATCCTCCGGCACATGGTATCCGTACTTTGCCGCTGCTTCAAGCACCCCCACCGCGATGTTGTCGTTGGCGCAGATAACCGCGTCCGGCAATCCCTCATGGGTCTTTTTCATCTGTTCAAATCCGTTGACGCCACACCGGTACGCATAGCTTTCATAGTAAAAATCCTGCTCATCCCAGACGAGTGTATGCTCATCCATATATTCCTTCAGCGCAGCCACACGCCTCTGATTCTCGTAGTTATCCACAGGTCCCATCACAAACCAGAACTTTTTGCACCCGTGCACCTCATGCAAGTGTGCGATCACCTCGCGCATCGATGCATAATTGTCAATGCCGACATAGTAAAAATCTTCGATATCATTTGCAATGGAGATAACCGGTTTTCCCGTCGCCCTTGCCGATGAGATGACATAATCCCGCACCCTCGGATAACGGATATTATTCAGATCCATGATAATCCCGTCAAAATCGTTGAGGTCCGGCAGATGATAAATGTTGTACTCCCCCGTATTGTACGCCTCATCGCGGCTCCAGTCCCCGAAACTGTTAAAAATATAGAGGTTGATCTCCTCATTCGTCTTGCGGATACGCTCAAGCACCCCCGCCGGCCATGCATAGGTAAAGGAGCGCTGCCAGCCGTCCATGATCATTGCTATTTTTCTCATTCCCTCTCCTCCATACTCCCACATATTCTTATTATATAAGACTGTCTGCGCTCCGTCAAACCTTCCCGGCCATATCCCTTCAAAACATTTCCCGCCTGAATTTATTTACCTTTCCCCCCAAAAGTATTAATATAATGTATATTGATAAACGGCAGGTCTTTGCCTGCTGACACACCAAACGAAAAGGAGATTCCAAGATGTACCAATGCCCAAACTGTGGTGGCAATTTGAAGTTTGACATCGCCTCGCAGCAGCTTGCCTGCGAGTTCTGCCAGACAAAAATGGACCCTTACGCATTCCACAAGGAAAAGGATGCCGAGGAGAGTTCTTATTACGAAGCCACCATTTTTACCTGTCCCCAGTGCGGCGGTGAATTATTGAGCACCGACACAGATGCCACTGCTTTCTGCTCTTTTTGCGGTGCCTCCACCATTTTAGACAGCCGCATCAGCAAAGAACGTCGTCCGGGCTATATCATTCCTTTTACCAAGACAAAAGAGGATTGTAAAAAAGCCTACGCCGCTATGACAAAGCGCGCCATTTTTGCGCCAAAAGAATTAAAGGACGAAAAATACATTGACAGTTTCCGCGGCATCTATATGCCCTACTGGACCTACTATTTTGCTCAGCAGAAGAGTATCTCCCTTCCCGGGAAAAAACAGCACCGCCGCGGCGATTTTATCGTGACGGAGCATTATTCTCTGCGCGCGGATCTAAACGCCTACTACAAGGGGTTGTCCTACGATGCCTCCTCTTCTTTTGATGACAGCATCAGCGAGAAGCTCGCCCCTTATGATGTCAAAAATATGAAACCGTTTACACCTTCTTTTCTGAGTGGTTTTTATGCGGATACCGCAGACGTGGATAAAAATTTGTATGAGCCACAGGCAGCGGCTACTGCCTCCATGCAGACCATCGACCATATCTGCAATGCACCGGAGTTTGCCGCCTACGGTCCGGACCGTTTGCAGCTGTCCCCGGAATCTCTGGGCACCGAATGTAAAGCCGTTGACGGCGCTATGTTCCCGGTCTGGTTTCTCTCCTACCGCAACGGCGACCGTGTTGCCTACGCCACAGTCAACGGTCAGACCGGAAAAGTCGTTGCGGATTTACCGGTAGACCGCAAAAAATATCTGATCGGCTCGCTGCTTTTGGCGATACCGATCTTTATCCTCCTAAACCCGTTTCTGGTCTTAACGCCCGGAAAGCTGGCAATTGTCACAGCTGCGCTCGCCGCAATCGCCGCAATCATCTACGGCATGGAGTTGTCGCAGATACGGCGCAGAGATTTGGGACTGGATGACAGAGGCTTGCAGGCCAAGCGCTACGCAGACGCAGCACAAAGCAATCCTCAGCAGACGACCGGTGCAACGCAAGCAGACAACACCTATAACCTTACAAATAAACCTGGCTTCTGGTG
>CAVCFM010000495.1:0-4217 GCA_963601305.1 bacterium
ACCCTCGGCTGTCTGTACCGCAGATACGCCATCCTCGGCATTGGTGGACGCCTGGCTAAGTCCGCGGATCTGCTTTCTCATCTTCTCAGAAATTGTTAAACCTGCTGCATCATCTGCTGCACGGTTGATCCTGTAGCCGGAAGATAACTTCTCAGCGGACTTTGACTGTGCGTTTGTTGTAACGCCTAACATTCTGTTTGCATTCATTGCCTGTAAATTGTGTTGTACTACCATATCTTTTTACCTCCGTGTGTGTAAAATATTTTTTCGTGGGAATCCTTTCCCACATGCTTTATAATAATAATCGCGCCCCTAGGTTAGCCCGATCTTATTACCGGTTTATCTGCTCACGCTCTCTTTTTAAAATGCTGGCAATCTCTCTTTTTGCTGCCAAGGAAATTCCCTGTTCCTTATAATACAAAGCTGCCTGCTCCTTGTTGGCAGAGCTCCTTGCAATATTGAGAGAGCGCGGTGCATCGATTAACAGATGTACATTGTTCGCAGAGCCTCCCGAAAATACCACACGTATTTCCGGTCCGATATCAATGTAATCACCTGGCTTTAGTGTTAATTTCAGCATAAGAACCTCCCTGTTTTTATTTAAAATTTTTTATAAATGTGTATATGTCGTCTGCCATCTGACATATACTTATCTCTGGTACGAAACACAATGTATAATGTGTTTCATCAGAGACAGATTTTTTTATACACCTCGTCCCTGTCATCCTGCTCAATGCCAAGATAACGCTGCGTGATCGCAAATGAAGAATGGTGGTATATCTCCATTAGCAAGACTGGCGATGTCCCCTGTTTCCATGCGTGATATCCAAATGTTTTCCGCAACGAATGTGGGCTGATAACGCCTGCGATCTGACACTGTTCCGCTGCCTTACGTATGATGCGATATGCCTGAACACGCGACAGCGCTGCGCCATCCCTGCCCATAAACAGCGGAATATCTCCTTGCACGGCAAACCCCATTTCTTGTTCCAGATAATCTCTGTATTCTGCCAGTGCCGTCCGTATTCTCTCATTGATATAAATACAGGCATGTTTTCTGGTCTTTATCTCAGTAAGCGTGATGTGTCCCCGGAACCCCTGCAACACTTCATCGTACACATCTGCCCATGTCAGGGTCAGAATATCGGAGATCCGCAGTGCAGTATTCGCTCCTACCACGATCAACAACTGATTACGTGGTATTTTTTCAATTGTCCGATAGTAATCCATAAATCGCTCTAAATCCTGTTTGTTTCTGATTGGCTGTGCTGTATTCATCCTATTTTTCCTCACTTTTTCGATCATTTTCATTAATTTTATTTTTTTTGCAAAAGGGGCTAAAGTTTTTACCGGCAAAGCCGATATAAAAAATGAAGCGGATGAAACACATTATACATTGTGTTTCATCCGCTTCATTTTTTGCGTATTATCATATAAAATCTATTTTGTTAGTCCGGCATTTTCCACATAGTATGGTCCGTATGTAACAGCATATGCGCCTTATGTGAAAGCGGTCTGTCCAGATAATCCTGATAGAGCCGCAGTACATCTGGATTTTCATGTGAAAAACGAAGTTTCGCATTCTTATCCAGGAAATACAAATTCTCCCCGCGGACCTCTGAGAGTTCTTCCCCGTCATGGATCGGCTGACCACCGCCACCGACACAGCCGCCCGGACATGCCATGACTTCCACAAAATCATAGTGCACTTCGCCCCGGTCTATGCGCTCTAACAGTTTTCTCGTGTTGGAAAGTCCGCAGACTACCGCAACGGAGACTGTGATATCCGCCAGCTGCACGGTCGCCTCTTTCACACCACATGTTCTGTCATTGCGCACGATCTGAAATGCGTCCGCATCCGGATTCTTCCCGGTCACAAGATAATGTGCCGAACGGATTGCAGCCTCCATCACACCGCCGGTTGCACCAAAGATCACACCGGCTCCGGTTCCCTCCTGCATCAGAGGGTCACACGGCATGTCGTCTAACAGCTCCGGCAAAATATGTGCCGAGCGGATCATCCGCTCAAACTCTCTTGTCGTCAGCACGGCATCGACATCGTGTCCCGCATATTCCTCATAAAAGAGTTCCATGTTCGCCTCGCCCTTTTTCGCCATGCACGGCATAATGGAAACGGTGTAGATATTCTCCGGTTTTACGCCGATATGTTCCGCAAAATAGGTTTTCATCACAGCGCCAAACATCTGCTGCGGGCTTTTCGCCGTCGAGAGCTGTGGCACCAGATGCGGGAACTGGCTTTTTACAAAACGAACCCATCCTGGACAGCAGGAGGTCAACATCGGCCGGACCTTCGTCTCTCCTTTTTTCAGCCGCTCTAAAAATTCGTTGCCCTCTTCCATGATCGTGAGGTCTGCGGAAAATGCCGTGTCAAACACATAGTCCACACCCATTTTCTTTAGGGCGTGCACAATCTTTCCGACGGTCGCCTCCTCGCGCGTTAATCCAAGCGCCTCGCCCCAGGCTGCCCGCACCGCTGGCGCAATCTGCGCAACCACCACTTTCTTCTCGTCCGCAATCGCCTCCCAGACTTTTTCCGTATCGTCGCGCTCCCGCAGAGCGCCCACCGGGCAGTGCGTCACACACTGACCGCAGAGGGAACAGGCTGCCTCGTCGATGCTCCGGTTTTCGGCTACCCCGACCGTCGTTCTCGAACCGGTTCCGGTGACATCCCATATCTTAAGTCCCTGCACCTTATCGCAGACCTGAATACACCGCATGCACTTGATGCATTTGCTCGAATCGCGGATCAGCGGGAACTCCTTATTCCATGGCGTTTTCTCAAAACGCTCCTTAAACGGAAGGTCAATGATATTCAGATCGTTCGCTACCGTCTGCAAGGTACAGTTTCCGCTGCGCACACAGGTGGCGCATTTGCAGTCATGCTGGGATAAGATCAGCTGGATCGTCTTCCTTCTGTCCATGCGGACTTTGGGACTGTTTGTGCGGATCACCATTCCCTCTTTTACCACATTGTTGCAGGAAGTGATCAGTTTATCCATCCCCTCCAGCTCGACCACACAGACACGACAGGCCGCAATCTCATTGATATCTTTCAGATAGCACAGCTTCGGGATCGGAATTCCGCTGCTTTTTGCCGCCTCCATGATCGTTGTACCCTCCGGCACCGAAATCTGCTTTTCGTCAATGATTAAATTTACCATTCTTCCTCACGACCTCCTTTAAATATTCCATATCCGAAATGGTCGCAGCGCAGACAGCGTCCGGACTCCTGATGCGCCTCTTTCTCTGTCATGCAAAGCTCCACCGCCTCAAAATCGCAGACCCGCTCGCCGGATTCACGCTCAGATAAATTAACTCTGCCACAAGGCGGTCGGTCATCTAACCTCGCCTCCGGGATTTCCACCTCGCAGGAAATGATATGATGATATCCCAGATATTCATCGATATTCGCAGCGACAACCTTTGCGGCTGCGATCGCTTTTATAACGGAAGCCGGACCGCTGGAACAGTCCCCGCCCGCAAATACACCCGGGATATTCTCAAAACCGCCATGGCGCTCCGTCATGATTTTGCCACGCTCAACCGGGACGCCCGCCTCTGCAAAATGCTGATACTCGATGTCCTGTCCGATCGCGACGATCAGTGTCTGACACGGGACAAAAATATCCTCCTCCCCGGTAGGTCTCACGCTCGCTCTTCCATCCTTGATCCGGCTGATCATCTGCGGTGTGACATAAATTCCTTTTACCCGTCCGTTTTCATCTGCCACAATGCGGGAAGGCGCCTTTAAGGTCTGCAATTCGATGCCCTCTGCCACTGCGCCCTCAATCTCTGCCGGAAGCGCCGTCATATCCGCCACTCTTCTCCGGTACAGGATCGTCACCTTTTTCGCTCCAAGTCTCCGCGCCGTGCGGACTGCATCCATGGACACATTGCCACCGCCGATGATTGCCACTTCCTGTCCGGTCAGATCCGGATTCTGGTTCTTGCCGACATCGCGTAGGAACTGCACCGCAGACAACACGCCCTCAGACTGTTCTCCCTCAATGCCGAGCTTTTTATCGGTGCTCGCACCGATCGTGATAAGAACCGCATCATACTCTTCCCGCAGGCTCTGGATCGTAATGTCCTCCCCAATGCGCAGACCGTGCTTTACCTCAACACCTGTTTTTAATATGGCTCTGACATCCTCCTCCAGCCGTTCCTTCGGAAGTCTGTAATTCGGAATTCCGTAT
>CAVCFM010000496.1:0-2033 GCA_963601305.1 bacterium
AGAGAATAGTCATAGCCATCCAATTCGTGTAACATGTCCGAATCCACGATCGCGCAGAGTGTCCGTCCGGTCAAAAAGTTTCCAAGTATCTCCTCCTCGGAAACTGTCTCCGCATTGACGGAAAATGACTCTAAAATCTGTTCAAAATATTCCAGATCCTGTGCATATAAATCCTCATCATACGTCACATCCGTGTGTCCCAGCTCACTTTTTTCAAAGGAGATGCTGTTTGAGACAAACGGGAAATCAAAAAACGCATCGTTGACGTTCCACTCCAGCAGATATTCTACATCCTCTCCCGGCTCGTTGTCGTTGGAATAATCGATGATCGACTGCAATGACTGCGGCTCCTCCTCGAAATATCCGTTCTGATAGATAAACACACAGACATCATAAGACAGCGGATAGCCCAACAGCATATCCTCATAGGTTGCCGCACGTTTTGCATTCTCCAAAACAGGAAGGTCGTCCGCATCAATCTCATTCACGGAAACAAGACCATAGAGGTACGCCTCCTCCAGATTCTGCCCTGATATCAGGTACACATCCGGATAAGCCCCGTCCTGCATGGTCTCATCATAAATATCCCCTATATAATCCATGGTATCCCGGCACTGCACGACAACCTTTTTCCCGGTCATGCCAAAATATTGGATTGCCGCCGTCTCAAAGTAATCCCCGTAGGAATCATCCTCATACCAGAACACTGCGTCAGTTGCTGCGCTCTGATATGCCGTGCGAAGCGCATCGTCCGTCTCCTGCTGCGCTGTCTCTGCCGTCTGTTCCTGCACACTCTCCGTGGAGGACACTTCCTCACCGGAAGACGCGTGGCTGCTGTTGTAGCGGCTGACTGTAGCAGCCCCCACGATCAGCATCAGGCAGATCAATAATACGGATACCAGTTTTTTGTGTAATACTTTCATTCTACTTCCCTAATCCATCCTAAATATTCTTATTATCGGAGGACTACATGTTTTTTAAAACAACATTTAATTTATCTATCATCTCATCCACATGCTTTTTTTCGATAATAAGTGGTGGTACAAAACGAAGTACATCGGAACCTGCCGTGATCACAAGGAGTCCCTCGGAAATTGCCGCTGACGCGATCGCACCAACCGGCTTTTCGCTCACAACGCCCTGCATCAGTCCCATACCACGGCGTGCAGTCAGAAAATCGTACTGGTCTACAAGTTCATCCAGCCGCTGTTCCAGATATGGCGCGATCTCTTTTACATGGGACGTGATCTCATCCCGCTCCATCATCTGTAACACTTTGTCAACCGCCGCACCCACAAACGGATTGCCGCCGTAAGTCGTTCCATGGTCTCCCGGTGCCAAGGACTTCTCTGCCACGCGCTCTGTCATGACAAATGCCCCCACCGGCACACCACATCCCAATGCTTTTGCACAGGTCATGATATCCGGCTTCACACCGTAGTGCTGCCATGCAAACATTTCTCCGGTTCTTCCCATGCCGCACTGGATCTCATCGAGGATCAGCAGCACATCATGTGCGTCGCACAGTTCTCTCACGCCGCTCAAAAATTCCTGCGTCGCCGGGTAAATACCACCCTCGCCTTGTACTGTCTCCAAAATAATAGCACAGGTCTTCTCATTAATCAAAGCCTTTACACTATCTAAATTGTTAAATTTTGCAAATTTTACCCCCGGCATCAACGGTTCAAAGGGCTCCTGGTAATGAGCGTTGCCCGTGACTGACAGCGCACCGATGCTCCTTCCGTGGAAGGAATGTTCCATTGCGATGATCTCATGACCTGCCACCCCGTCTCTGGTATAGGCATATTTTTTTGCCGCCTTGATCGCACCTTCAATCGCTTCTGTTCCGCTGTTGGTAAAAAATACGCGCTCCATGCCACAGACTTTTGCCAGACGCGCTGCCGCGTGGATGGTCGGCACATTGTAATACAGATTGGATGTGTGCATGATCTTGTCGATCTGCTCTTTGAGCGCATTGGCATATTCTTCGTTTCCGTATCCAAACGCGGACACTGCGATACCCGCTGCAAAAT
>CAVCFM010000496.1:2043-2904 GCA_963601305.1 bacterium
GTATTCCTTTCCATCGGTGTCGTAGATATAGACACCCTTTCCATGGTCGATCACCAGCGGGAAACGGTTGTAAGTATGTAAAATATTGGTCTCGCCCTCATTGATATATGTTTCTTTATTCATGATAGAATTTATTCTCCTTATCTCCCAGAATTGCAGTTCCGATACCCTTGTTGGTAAAAATCTCAAGGAGCAGGCAGTGTGCAATCCTGCCGTCTAAAATATGGACTCTCGATACCCCTTCCTCGATGGCATCAATGCAGTTGTTTAATTTCGGCAGCATGCCTCCTCCGATAAACCCGTCTGCGATCAGCTCTTTTGCATCGGATACCCGCAGTTCGGAGATCAGTGTCGACTTATCCTGTGGATCCTTGTAGACACCTTCGATATCAGTCAGAAACGCCAGTTTTTCCGCATTTACCGCTTTTGCAATGGCACATGCCGCATCATCCGCATTGATATTGTAGCTGTTGTACTCGTCGTCCATTCCAACAGGGCAGATGATCGGGAGAAAATCTTTTTCCAACAGGTCGTGGAGGATTTTCGGATTTACCTCCGTAACCTCGCCGACGAAGCCGATATCCTCGCCGTTTGAATACTTGCGCTTTACCTTCAACAGACCGCCGTCCTTACCGCTGATACCGACAGCATTGACACCGAGTTCTTCCACAAGGCTGACCAGTGATTTGTTGACTTTATTTAATACCATCTCGGCAATTTCCATGGTTGCCTCGTCCGTTTTCCGAAGTCCGTTGACAAACACCGGCTCCATGCCCACTTTTTCCACCCAGCGGCTGATCTCCTTGCCGCCGCCATGCACGATGATCGGCTTAAATCCGACCAGCTTCAACAGTGTCACAT
>CAVCFM010000497.1:0-3651 GCA_963601305.1 bacterium
CAGTTGATCACATCCATCATGTTATATAAAAAGTGCGGGTTGATCTGAGCCTGTAGGGCGTTGAACTCAGACATTTTCAGCTCCTCGGCGGTCTGTTCCTGTTTGGCGACCAGACGGTCCATCTCGCGCGTCATATAGTTGTAAGTCAGGATCAGTTCCCCGACTTCGTCGTGGATGGTCGGCTCCGGCAGTGGCTTTGGATATTCGCTGCGCACTTTTGCCATCTGTGTGTTTAGCTTGGAAAGCCGTAAGGTGATCGAGCGCGTCTGCACGACCGCGATGGTTACAGCGATGATAATTGCAGCCAGATAGATCAACACGAAAGTGAGCGCGGCGCGATTTGCGGAATCTATCAGTGGTTCCTCCGGGGTCACAGTAACCATGAACCAGTTGGCTTCCTTGATGTAATTGATGGCGATATATACTTTTCTGCCGACAATTTCCTTTTCCAGAAAACTGTTCGAGGACATCAGATAGTCTTTTAAATTGTCATAGTACTGGTAATACATACCGGACAGTTTAGCGTTGGTGGTGGAGACAGTGGCGTTGCGCTCGTTGATGATATAGGAGACGCTGTCGCTTACGGTGATGCCGTTGTCCATAATGCCGGCGAAGACGTCGGAGGAATAATACAGTGCGACGTAGGCGGTGTAGGTTTCCCCGGCGTGGGTCGTGCTGGTGCGGTAGATGTAGGCGCAATCCCCGTAATTACTGATCTCTCCCGGACTTAAATAAAGGGACGGGCAGTATAAGGTGGAAATCTGGGCAGAGTTAAAAATTCCGTGCCAGTAGGTACCACGGGATTTGGATTCCGGGAGAAAGACATCTTTGGAAGACTCATCCTTAAAAAAATCAGAGTAATCATTGGGCAGATCCACGTAAATTTTCACCGCGGAAACAGGTGTGGTGTCAATCACATCCTGTACGGTATCGTAAAAGGATGCAGCGGCATCCGTCTGTGCTAAAGAGGCATAGTCCCGTTCCACGGTGGCAAAAAACAGGGATTTGTAGTATTTGTCATCACATAGCGTGGCGGCGGCATCGGTGATTTCAGATATAGCGTCGGAAATCTGGGGCGCCACAGCGTCCGATTCTAACTGCTGGTCTTTGATGGTATCCGAGATCACCATACTGTAAAGCCTGCCGGAGAACATCACACCGATGGCAAGCGCCGGGATAGCGGCAGCGACGATGACGCAGATGGTAAGCTTTATCTGGATACCGGAATTTCTGTATGCGTGAAGTAAATTTTTAAAAATCATTTGTTAAGTACCTGCTCTCTGTATTCGGATGGGGAGACGCCGCTGAACTTGCGGAAGCTTTTCCCAAAATAATTGCCGTCGTTGTAGCCGACCTGGCTTGAAATCTCGTTGATCTTGATCCGGGGGTCAGCTAACAGCTGCTTGGCTTTTTTCATGCGGAACTCGGTGATATACTGGTTTAAGGTGATCCCTGTCTCGTTTTTGAAAAAAGTGCATGTGTAGGAAGTGGACAGGTTGGCGTACTCGCTGATGGATTTTACCGACAGGTCCGGTTCCATATAATGGGCACCGATGTACTCACGGATCAGGTAGATCACAGAATTCTCGGGACTGGCATCCTTAGGACCATCCAGATATTCGAGCGTCTTGTCGATCAGTATCTGGTGAAGGTCGTCAAAAGAAAAACAACTGTCCATGATGTCCATGATGTTATCCTGATTTTCAAGTACAAAATCCGGGTTCATCTGATGTTTTTTGCGCAGCTTGTAAAGCGCCGAAAACATCTCATAGTAGATGCCCTTGAGCTGGTTTGGAAGAATGCCTGTGCTTTTGGACAGATGCTCCTTGAATGTATCCAGACATTTTTTTACATCCGATGCACGGTTTTCGGTCAGCATTTCGATGTAACGGCCAACTTCCTGCTCGATGTAGAGCGTGTTTGCCGTGTGCAGAGTATTCACGGTGTCGGAATACAGGACCGTTCCCGGGTAGAAGAAAAAGCTGTTCTGGAGTGCGATGACAGCCGAGGTGTAGGAATTGTAGACATTGGGCATGCCACAGACCGTGTCCCCGATGGCGATATAAAAACGGCAGACCGGCTGTAATAATTCACACAGCTTTTCACTGATGAGTGCGACGGTACTTCTCGATGGCTCGTGGTGCCCGTATATATGGAAAACGACATGGTAAAGCCGCCTCTCGCTGTAGATGAACGAAAGATGCATGGGTTCAAGATAAGCGGAGAGTGACGCATAGACTGCCGAAAGATCCGGGCTTTCACGGTCTTTTTCATCCATGCGGACGATGAGCGTTATGGCATATCGGAAATCCTCCGGTGAAAAAAGGGTAGGATTTTCCTGCAATAACCCGGACAGAGATTCGCGGACAGAGGTATACGGCACAGTCAGGCAGTATGCGAGCTGGGCGTACAGGCGGTTCTGGTTGGCAAGACCGGCAGTTTCCGTGCTTGATAATTTTTGCACCCGGTCGGCTGCCTCGGCGATCGCATCAGAGATTTCCGTCGGATCGATGGGCTTTTCAATGTAGCTGATCGCCTTTAACTTGATCGCTGCTTTTAAGTATTCTTTGTCGGAAAAACCGCTCATGAAAATGGCACATACATTTGGCAGAAAACTCTCAATCTGTTCAAGCATTTCAATCCCGTCCATGCGCGGCATCCGCACATCGCACAGGATGATATCCGGCCGGTGCTCTTTTGCGGCATTAAGCCCGTTTACCCCATCATCTGCCTGCAATATCTCTGTGATCCCAAAACGCTCCCAGTCGATGGAAGAGATCAGGCCGTTCCTTGTCAGTTCCTCGTCGTCTACGATCAGTAATTTCATAATAAAAGTGCTCCCCCTCGTTTGTTGTGTTGCAATTATAATCATACAATCGTTGTTGTAAAAACACCAGTGAAAAATTTACCCCTTTTCAAAAAATTTTACCATTTTGTGAACAGACTGTGAATGGTATGATTTTTTTAGAAACAAGGGAGGAGGAAATGATCGTGTCCGAATACATTTTGGAATTAAAAGGTATCACGAAGATATTCCCCGGGGTCAAGGCGCTCAACAACGTACAGTTTCAGTTGAAGCCGGGTGAGATACATGCACTTATGGGGGAGAATGGTGCCGGTAAATCTACATTTATCAAGGTCATTACCGGGGTACATAAAGCCGAAGAGGGCGAGATGTTTTTAAATGGCGAGAAGGTGGATTTCAAGGGGCCTAAGGATGCACAGACAGCCGGGATTGCAGCCGTATACCAGCATCCGACATCATACCCGGATCTGACGGTTACAGAGAACATTTTCATGAATCATGAGATCAAAAAGCATGGAATGATCCAGTGGAAAGATATGAATAAGGAAGCACAGCAGTATTTAGACCAGCTGGATGCAGATTTTAAGTCAACGGCAGAGATGGGAACACTTTCCGTTGCACAGCAGCAGATGGTAGAGATTGCGAAGGCAGTTTCCACACATGCAAGGATCGTTATCCTTGACGAGCCGACAGCAGCACTTACGGCAAACGAGTCCGAGAAGCTTTACCGGATTGTAGAAAAGCTCAGAGATGACGGAGTTTCCATTATCTTTATCCCACACAGATTTGAAGATATGTACCGCCTGGCAAGCAGAGTTACAGTGTTCCGAGACTCTCAGTATATC
>CAVCFM010000498.1:0-8328 GCA_963601305.1 bacterium
GTTCGGGTTTGCCCCGCTCCTTGCGGGCAGCGCGGGGATCATCGCATTGCTCCATGCATGGATACTAAAACCTGTTTTCGGACAATATATAAAGGCACTTCACCTCGGGTAGGTGAAGTGCCTTTGTGTTAATCAGCAATCGTTGAGACGCCGTCATCGTCGTAGCGGTCGTAGGTGGCACCGTCGTATCCGACCATCTGAATGGTGGAGGTGTCAATCTCTGCGACAGATTCCGCGGCATCGGCAACCGGAATACAGGTTCCTTTGCGGATGAAGAGCGGAACTTCGTTCAGTGCGACTTTGATGTAATGGACGCCCTGCGCTAAAATCTCAGTAAAAATGCTGCCATCCGGCATAAATTTGACGAACATCATCTCTTCCGGCAGGTAGACATAGCGGCCGGTTACATTCTGCGTGTAGACCGGTGCGATCATGATCTCGTTGCCGAGTAAAAGCTGGTCTTCCACTTCCCTTGCCATCGCATCATCCGGATAGACAAAGCCAAGGGGCTTAAAGTACATATCATTGTTAAGCGCCGCCTTCATATACTCACTGTAGAGATAAGGGATCAGACGGTAGCGGACGCCAAGCAGATGGCGGAAATCAGCGATATCTTCAAACTGATAATATTCCTGTTCTCTGGTACCGATGGCGGCATGATTGCGCATCAGCGGAGTGAAGATGCCGAAGGCAAGCCAGCGCAGCGCCAGATCGCGTGTGGTATTGCAGCCAAAGCCGCCCAGATCGGAGCCGCTGTAGAGAAAACCACACATATTTAGGGATGGCATCTGCTTGATGTTTAAGAGCAGATGTGACCACCAGGATTTGTTGTCGCCGGTCCAGATACCGCCATAACGGTGCATGCCGATATAGGAGGAACGGGAAAACATCAGAATTCGTCTGCCCGGGGCAAGTTTTTCAAAGGCTTCTCCGGCAGCTCTTGTCATATTGTAACCGTAAAGGTTATGTACCAGGTCGTGGCGGATTTTTTTGCCGTCCACATTGTGGTAGAAGCGGCGATAATCCTCTTTGTTGTTGGAGAGTGCGCCCACATGGTCGCCTAATGTCCAGTGAGGTCCCTCTACCTTGCCATCCAGATAATCCCGCAGGAACTGCTTTAGGTCATCCATACCTTCCCTGGAGTAGAAGATGGCAGGCTCGTTCATATCGTTCCAGAAGCCGTCAATGCCCTGGGAGATCAGAACGTCATATTTGCTGCCGAACCACGCTCTGGCATCTTTATTTAACACATCCGGCAAATGGGTCAGCCCCGGCCATACAGCAACGGCAAAATCCATGCCGTCTTCTTTTTTGCAGAAATAATTACCGGCTTTTCCCTCCTCGTAAATCTCATAGCCGTCCTCAATCTTGACTCCGGCATCAATGATAGGAACCAGATGGATGTTTTTGGCCTTCATCTCGGAGACAAAGGCGGAAAAATCAGGAAATTCTTCCGGGTTTACCGTGAAGTCCTTGTAGGCATCCATGTAATCGATGTCGAGATAGAGCATGTCCATCGGCAGATGATTTTCGCGGTATTTTTTTACCACGGTACGGAAATCCTCTGCGGTCCTATAGCCCCAGCGGCTCTGACCGAATCCGAAGGCATATTTCGGCGGAATGTAGCTGCGCCCGATGATGGAACGGAACTGTCTGGTCACATCGTAGGCGGACTCCCCGGTAATGACATAGAGCGCTAAGTCGGCGCGCTCACAGCTTACGGTCAGAAGGTTCTGGCGTGTATAGCCAATGTCAAACCGGATGGTGCCCGGATAATCAAAAAATAATCCGATATGGCGGGTGCCGGAGATAATGATAAAATTGTGGGCGCCGTACAGTGACACCTTATCCTCGGTGTGGTCCGGGTCGTCTGCACATTCGCTGACATACAGATAACCGCGCTTGTTGATGCCCCGGTTGCTCTCGCCGAGTCCGTAGACGATATCAGATGCCTCCATCGTATAGGAAAAAGAAAATCCATCGGATAAGGAGAGCGCGCCAACGTCAGGAGTTCCGGCAGTCTCATCCACCGGAACCACAACGGCATCCGTCTCAAAAGGTTCTCCAAAACAATATTTCTGGATCATAGAAACCCTCCTGTAATACCTTGTTTAGCTGGTAAATTCATACTTTAATTAGCTGGTAAGTCCGGCATCCTCGCCTCTGGCAAGATCCATGATCTGTTGCAATTCTGCGCTCTCCACCGGTGCATTGCCGTGGTCGGTGTGCTTTCCGTCAGCAAGGACTTCGCCGAGCAGATGAACGTCCTTTTCCTTGGTCATCTCGATGGTGTAATAGCCCGCCTTTTTCGTGGTCGGATTAAAGGTAATGTAAATGCGGTAGCAGAGAGTCGGAGCCATTTTTTTATCTGGCAGATCAATGCGGATCAAGGTCAGGTCTTCCGCGATATCCAGAGCCATCACAGAGTAATCTTCCTCGGTGAACGGATATAACTTTGCTTCCTTATAAGAGTCTGCAAAAATCTGGTTTACCAGAGTCTCACGCTCGTCGCACAGCGCTTTTACGAATTCCTCGCCCTCGGCAAAGAGACGCTTCGGAAGAAGACCGTATTCTGCCTGCTTGCGGGCAAAGACATTGAACTGCTCCGGGGTCAGCTTAATCTGTTTCATCTTCGGGGCTTTCATATCTGCCTCATGCAGCTTTTCCACCAGCTCTCTTTTTAACACCAGATTCTGGGTGAACGGATTGATGACCATACCGGTTAAGTTTAATTCCGGCTTTGCAACGATGGCATTGCAGGCAGGGAACGGCATGGACATAAGCGCCTGGCTCTTTGGCTCCTCCGGGATCTGCGCCTTGGAGGTGTAGACTGCCAAAAACTGTTGACCGTCGTTGTTCTTGAGAAAACATGGAGCCGGCTGGTCCGGTGCCTTTAACATGGCAGGAACGAGCAGTTTTGTCGGGCGCAGGAGATTTAAAATCTCTGTCAGTTTTTCCTTGGTGCGTTCCTCGGCGTATTCTTTGATGGACTGTTCCAATTTATCGTTGGTAATCTCCACAGTAACTTTTTCTTCCATAATAAAAATATCCTTTCCAAAATATTACATATAACTCCTATGGATTATACCATATCCCATGGGAAAAATGAACAAAAATCATCGCGTCTCTGTGAGGTGGATGGATTGTAAAAGTGTGTCAATGGCATTCATCAGGGCTTCCTCGGTAATGGGTTTCCCGTTGGTAAACCAGTACTGGACGGACTTGATAATGCCGCCGGCATAAAAGGAAGCGAGAATTTCCACAGGAGCTGCAAAAGAAGTTCCATGCTGCTTCTCTGATTTTAAATCCAGAAGTACACTGCGGTAGATCTCATCCGAAAGAATTTCAATCAGAAGAGCCAGGGCATTGCTGGCAAGGATATTCTGGATCAGCTTTTCGTGTTCGTTGATAAAGCGGACAAACATCCGGCTGATATAGATATTGTAAGAATACGGGGAGTCGGTGGTAACCTCTGTGGAAATTTGCCTGATAAAAGTGTCCTTGGTCTGCCGGATAAAAAAGGAAAAGAAATCATATTTATCCGCAAAGTGTTTATAAAAGGTAGCGCGCCGGACCAGTGCCCGGTCACAGAGCTCACCGACTGTAATGTCGTCGAAGGGTTTTTCACTCATGAGGGCGATAAAGGCATCGCAGAGTGATTTTTGTGTTTTGATAATACGTAAATCTGTTTTTTCTTCCATAATAATCTCCAATCTGTAGTGTCAAACGCTAAAAAACGTTACGTTTTGAGACAAATAAGATGCTTTTGTTAATTATCTTACAAAAACGCATTAATTGTACGTTGCATAAAGCCATCTGCTATTATAATATAAAGAAAATTAACAAATGTCAAATAAAAAACAAAGGTATCATAAGGAGCAAACGTATGGAAAAGTTATACGAAAAAATTCTAAAATACCGGAAAGTGATTCTGGTGCTGTTTCTGGCAGCCTTTCTGATCTGTCTGATCTGCAAAAATATGGTGAGCGTAGATTATGATATGAACGATTACCTGCCGGAGGATTCCAAGTCCACGATCGCCTTGGATGTCATGGAGGAAGAATTTGACGGAGGCATCCCCAATGCGCGTGTGATGGTGCGGGATGTGTCCATCGTGGAGGCATTAAAGTATAAAGAAGAGATAGAAGCGATCGATGGTGTCTCTGCTGTGACATGGCTTGACGATGCGGTCAATATCGATGAACCGCTTGAGACGCAGGATACCGAGACGGTGGAGAGCTATTACAAAGATGGGGCTGCACTTTACACGGTAACGATCGATGAGGATGCAATCCTTACCGCTGTCCCGGCAATCCGGGAACTGATCGGTGATGACAATGCCTTGACGGGCAATGCGGTAAGCACCCAGGTAGCGACGGTCAGCACGGTCAGTGAGATTGCCCAAATAGCTGTGATAGCGGTAATTTTCGTCTTGGTTGTCCTGGTTGTGACGACCACCTCCTGGGTGGAGCCGCTCATTGTACTTGGCGGACTTGGTGTTGCAATTGTCATCAATGCCGGTACGAACCTGATATTTGGTGAGATATCCTTCGTCACAAACGCGGCGGGCAATATCTTACAGCTGGCGGTATCCCTTGACTATTCCGTATTCCTGATACACCGGTTTGAGGAGTGCAGAAAAGAGCATGATACACCGGAAGCGGCAATGTTGGATGCCCTTTGCAAATCCACATCCTCAATTTTATCGAGTGGACTCACAACAGTGATCGGCTTTTTGGCGCTGACATTGATGCGGTTCCGTATCGGACCGGATCTTGGTCTTGCGCTGGCAAAAGGAATTGCGATCAGTTTGATCACAGTATTTGTATTTATGTCGGGACTCATTCTTGCAACCTACAAGTGGATGGATAAGACACAGCACAGGTCCTTCCTTCCGTCATTTGAGGGATTCGGCAGACTGGTCAGCAAAGTGATGATTCCACTTGCAGTGGTGTTTGTGATCGCAATCGTACCTTCCTATCTGGCAAGTATCAGCAACGATTACTACTATGGTGCATCCCATATTTTCGGACCGGGAACGACGTTGGGAGACGACACGGCGGCGGTCGAAGAGATATTTGGAAAGAGCGACACCTATGTACTTTTGGTCAAGCGGGGAGATACCGCAAAGGAGACACAGCTTTCCGCAGAGCTAAAGACATTGCCGGAAGTGACATCCGTTATCTCGTTTGTGGATCTGGCAGGAGCGGAGATCCCGTATGAGTATCTGGATGAGGACTCCTTAAAGCTTTTGGAATCAGACAATTACAGCCGAATGGTAATTTCCGTGGATGCAGATTACGAGGGCAGCGAGACATTTGCCCTGATTGAACAGATGCGCTCCATCGCAGAAAAATATTACGGAGAGAATTATCATCTGGCAGGACAGGGCGTCAGCACCTATGACCTGATGGATACGGTAACCGCCGATATGGTAAAAGTAAACCTCTTGGCAATCGGTGCAGTATTTGTGGTATTGGTTTTGACCATGAAGTCAGTGGTGCTGCCGGTAATACTGGTGCTTACGATAGAGACCGCGATATGGATCAACCTGTCATTCCCGTACTTTATGGATTCGCCGCTGTTTTATATCGCATACCTGATCATCAGTTCCATACAGCTCGGCGCAACCGTGGATTATGCGATCCTTTTCACAGAGCGTTACAAGGAAAACCGCGCGACGCTTGGCAAAAAGGAGAGCATTATAAGTACGGTTTCCGGAGTTACCGCATCGGTGCTGACATCCGGGATCACGCTGACCGTCGTCGGATTTTTGCTGGGAGTGGTATCCACGCACGGACTGTTATCACAGCTTGGATATCTGCTGGGAAGAGGCTCGATATGTTCCCTGCTTTCCGTACTGTTTGTACTGCCGGGATTTTTATATCTGACAGATAAGATTTTTATGAGACCAAAGAAAAGTAAAAAATAAACACGTAAAAATAAAGAGTATAAGGAGGAAACGATTATGAACCAGAATAAGAGAATCATTGCATTGACTATGACAGCGGTAACACTGCTTGCAAATACCGGAACAGCTGTGCTGGCAGCGGATGTGCCGACGGAAAAAGAAGAAGTGATCTATGCGATGCTTGCAAACGACGGAGAAGTGACCGGAGTCTACGCGGTCAACAGCTTCGCGGGAGGAGATATCGTTGATTACGGCAATTACACCGGAGTGCGCAACCTCACGACGGAAGACGAGATTAACCAGGATGGAGAAAAAATTACCATTCACACCGATGCAGACAAAGTATACTATCAGGGCGACCTTGATACCAAAAACATTCCGTGGAATATCGACATTACATACAAACTGGACGGAAAGGAATACACGGCAGAGGAGATTGCAGGAAAGAGTGGAGCATTAGAAATTAATATCTCCATTACGCAGAACAACAAATGCGACGAGGCATTCTGGGAAGGACACGCGCTGCAGGCAACGCTGGTACTCGACGGAAACCTCTGTAAAAATATTGAGGCAGACAACGCTACCATTGCAAATGTGGGCTCTGACAAACAGTTGAGCTATATCGTGCTTCCGGGAAAAGGAGCAGATATCACGGTCAAGGCGGATGTCATGGACTTTTCCATGGATGAGATTACCATCAACGGTGTAAAAATGAACCTGGATATGGACATTGATGACAGTTCTATCACCGATAAGATTGCAGAACTTCAGGATGCAGTGACAGAGTTGGATGACGGCGCAGGAGAACTTGCGGATGGCACGAATGAGTTAAAAGACGGTGCATCCTCGTTAAAAGATGGCACAAAAGAGTTAAAGGACGGCGTCAATGAGGTTAATACGGGAGCGTCAACATTAGCAAGCGGAGCATCTACATTGAAGGATGGAGCGGGAAGCGTGAATACCGGTGCGTCCCAGATTGCAAGCGGTGCACAGAGCGTCAATGAAGGCATGGGTTCCCTGACCGACGCGATGGGGCAGTTAAAGACAGCTCTTGAAACACTGGATGGAAATTCTTCGGACCTGACCAAAGGGTCTTCCGAGGTATTGAATGCATTGACAACCATTCAGACTTCACTTGCAAGTATTGATATGGATACAGAGAGCCTTACCTCGCTCGTGACAGTCTCCGATCAGATCAAAACCGGAATTGACGGTCTGGTAACCGGATTGGAGACGGTGGATGGCAGTATCGGAACTTACGAGGAGAGTGTGAGCAGTGCACTTTCTGCAGCCGGAATTTCTGATATGAATGCTTATGTGCAAGCACATTCACAAGCGGTTGCAGCACTTGGAATTACAGATACGATGCGAAGCATGTATGCGGCTTATGTATCCGGCGGTGAGGCAGGCGTCATGGAGCAGATGGCGGCTCTGGTATCAAGCGGTGACGCTGAAGCTATGGCACTGTACCAGGCATATGTGGATGCCGGAAACGATGCGTCGGTGATCACGGAATATGTGACAGAGGCAGGAGGTGCAATCACAATCGAGACATTGCTCACAGCAGATGCATCCTATATCGCAGGAAGCAATGAGCTGATCTCCGGAATCGACGCGAGTCTTGACAGCGAGAACGGCGCACTGATGAGCGGGGCAAAATCCCTGCAGAGCAACTATGCGACATTTGATGCAGGAATTCAGAGCCTGGCAACAGAGGTTGGCAAGCTCCCGGATGAACTTAACACCTTAAAGCAGGGCATTGACACTCTGGTAAAAAATTACAAGACACTGGACTCTGGAATCACCGACTACACCGATGCTGTGTCTGAAATCCTGAAAAATTACAAGACGATGTGCACAGCGGCAGGACAGATAGAAGACGGAACATCATCCCTGGTAGACGGTGCGAAGAGCCTTGCAACCGGAACATCATCTCTGGTAGACGGTGCGGCATCATTAAAAGATGGTGCGGACAGCCTTGCAACCGGAACAAGCAGCCTGCTTGACGGAAGCGATGAACTGTATGATGGAAGCAAAGACCTCTACGACGGCGTGATAGAATTACAGGATGGCGTACAGACATTAAACGACGGCACTTCTGAGTTCAAAGATAAGACGGATGACATGGATCAGGAAATCACCGATACCATCGACTCGACCATCTCAGAGATGACCGGGGAGGATGTCCCGACTGTCTCCTTCGTATCAGACAAGAATACAAATGTGGATTCTGTACTGTTTGTTATGAAAACACCGGCGATTGAAGTGCCGGATGAGGAAGAAGTAGTAGAGAGTGAGCCGGAAGCAACCGGATTCTGGCAGAAATTACTGAACCTGTTCGGACTGTAAAAAGAGATAGATACGACATGAGGCACCGGTTACGGTGCCTCATGTCGTATTATAGCTGCGTCGTGCCG
>CAVCFM010000499.1:0-2120 GCA_963601305.1 bacterium
CGGCAGGGTCTATCTGTATTATGGGTTTGCACCGGCAGAGGAAAAAGAGATGGAAGTGCCGTCTGTCAGCGAGGAAGAGTTAAAGACCATGCCGGAGGACGCCAGAAAGATGTTTGAGGTATTAAAGAACGTCAAGTTCGGTGAGAACAGTATGGCAGTAGAGTTAGAACCTGACATGATCACCACCAAGGGTGAGCCGCAGGCGTGCGTGCCGGGCGGACATCACGCAGCGGGAACCGGATTTGAAGGGCACGCATTTTTTGAGGCATCCTCCATCCGTAAGATCTGGGACACTTACTATTTTGTATATTCCAGCCATAAGAGCCACGAGCTGTGCTATGCGACGAGCAAACAGCCGATGAGCGGATATCAGTTCGGCGGAACGATCGTCTCCAACGGCGATATCGGATATCAGGGAAGAGAAAAGACCGTGAATGTCCTCGGAAATAATCACGGCGGGATCGAGAAGATCGGCGATGACTATTATATTTTCTACCACAGACAGACAAACGGTACCGAGTGTTCCCGCCAGGGCTGTGCGGAGAAGATCACCATAGAGCCGGATGGAAGTATCCGTCAGGTGGAGATCACAAGCTGCGGATTAAACGGTGAGCCGCTTGTAGCGAGCGGAAGTTATCCTGCCGGGATCGCCTGCCATGTGACGGATAAGACGACGATGGAGAGCATCGATTACAATAATCCGGTGATGCAGTCCCAGACCAGGATCACAGAGAAGCAGAATACGGTTTATGTGACGGATATCACTGACCAGTCGGTGGTCGGCTACAAATATTTTTCCGGCATCTGCCATGAGATTTTCGCAGAGCTGCGCGGGGATTTTGCAGGAAAAGTTGAGATACTAGCAGACCCGGATGGAGCGAAAGTTTTAGGGGAGGCAGAGATCATCCTCCGTAAAGATGTATGGCAGATCTGCAAGGTGCCGTGCGAGAATAAGATGGAGCGGACGGCAGTGTACTTCCGGTTTACAGGAACAGGACACGCGGATATGAAACGATTTGGATTTTGTTAGAACAGACGCGCCGATGCAGGGAGCGCTGGATTTTGTCAGGAGGGGGTTGCAATGGTAGTAGAGAAGAAGGAGAGCAGCAGGGAGTCATTTCCATTTGTCTCGGCTGCAAAAAAGGAAGATTTTATCCGGGCGGATTATGTGGAAGAAGAATATTTTATGCGGGGAACTGCCAATATCTATGAGGAGACCGGGGAGAGCACGAAAAAGGTCATCTGTGCCGATGTGCCGTACTGTGACCGATTTCTTGTGAGAAGACCGCGGGACGCTAAGAATTTCTCCGGGGATGTCATGATTGAGATATTAAATGCCACAGCAGGATTTGACATCGACCGCATGTGGATCCTCGGAAAGGACGAGATGATGCGCCGGGGCGTGGCTTATATCGGAATTACGAGCAAGCCGGATGTGTTTGGTGCACTCCGGAAGTTCGATGCGAAGCGGTATGAGGATATTTCGTGGAAACTGCCGTATCCGCGCAAACTGAGCGGGGAGGCAAAAAATGCGGACCCGAATCTGATGCCCCGGGAAATGGACCAGGAGACCGGATTGTTCTGGGATATGCTGACCCAGCTGACGGAGTATCTTAAGACGGATGATACGATCCTTCCGGCTGGAAAAGAGCGGAAACTGTATCTGCTCGGCTGGTCCCAGTCGGTGGGGTATATGACGACATACCGCAACTATTTTGCATTTTCCGGGGATGGAGAGAATTTGTTTGACGGCTACCTGGCAGCGGGCGGTGTACATATGCTGACAATACCGCTGAACCAGAACGGCTACGGCAAGGAACTGCCGCACAAGGAAAAAGTAGACCGGATGCCGGTTCCGTTTATCGCGGTGCAGACCGAGAGCGAAAATGCCAATTTCGGAGCTTATGAGGCGAGACAGGAGAACTCCGACACGCCGGATGTCAAGTACATGTGCTATGAGGTGGCAGGAGCCACACACGATACGGTGTATTCACTGTTGGACTATTATAAGGGGGACGATTATCTCTATGAAATCGGAGTCGGACCACAGTATGCGGGAGAAAACGAGCACCCGAACGACTTCCCGTCACAGTTTGCCTTTGCAGCAATCTTTTCCCATC
>CAVCFM010000500.1:0-2374 GCA_963601305.1 bacterium
CCTCCTGAAGGTCCTTCAAATCTAACCTGATACTATCACTCGATAACCGGAGCTTCCGGTACAGTCTCGATACCGGTACGATCGCCCAGACTAATCTTCCACAATTCTGCCCAGGTTCCATTTTCCTCAATTTTCTTAAGGAAATCATTTACAAATGCAACTCCGTCTGAATCAAGCGGAAGTCCGATTCCATAATTGTCCTCCGGGCCAAATACATCACCGGCAATCTCGTAAGCCCCCGGATTTTTTACGATTGCATTCAAAATCAGGGTATAGTCTGTTACATAGGCATCCACACGTCCCTGTTCCAATGCAGTACGTGCTTCCTGATCATTTGCAAACTCCTGGACTGTAGCGTCCGGTGCATATTCCTCAAGGATCTGTGGTCCGGTGGAACCTGACTGTGTAGCTACAATTTTGCCTGCAAGACTGTCTACACCGGTAATGTCACCATTTCCTGCCTTTACTAATACAGCCTGCTTAGATGTATAGTAAGGTCCGGCAAAGGAAATGACTTCCTTGCGCTCATCTGTAATGGAATATGTGGCAAATACAGCATCTACCTGTCCGCTCTCCAAAACGGACTCTCTTGTGCTGGAATCTACCTGTGTAACCTCATACTTGCTCTCATCACCCAAAATGTAGCGTGCAAGCAGCTGATACAATCCGGCATCAAATCCGCGGATTCCATTGTCTGTCTCATCTAACTGACTGAACAGGAAAGAAGTACGTGTTCCTCCTACTCTGAGAACACCTGCCTCCTTCACGGCTGTCGCCCACTCGCTTGCAGCAATATCTGCATCATCTGCTACGATACCCGTGGCGATCAGTGCGTCAAATGCTTCTTTATCGATAGCTGCTGCCACCGGCTCTTCTGTCTCTGCCGGTGCCTCTGCTGCCTCTGTCGTTGTATTCTCAGAAATCTCTGTCACCTGCTCTGCTTCTGCTGCCGGTGCCTCGCTGTTGCTGCTTCCACATGCTGCCAGACTTCCCGTCATTGCAAGTGTCAGCAGAAGTGCTGTTGATTTTTTCATCCATGTTAATCTCTTCATAATGTCCTCCTTTTTGTGTATCCTGTTGTTGTTGCTATCATACGCTTATATCCCTACTTTGTCAATAGGAATTGTATGTTATTATTGAGGACCATTTTTATTAACCTGTTATCTAAGCACCTTTTTTATCTGCTTGTCCGTTGCAATGGGATAAATGTCATGCATATGTTCCGTGATCTTTCTCCAGGATTCCTCCGGCGTCTCCTGGTAGGCGCCTGTCACATAGTCATAACCCCACAGATGCTCCGGCGCCGTGTATATCGCGACATCCCAGCCATACTCCACGCCTTTTTTGTTCTTGCGCTTTCTGAAATCGCAGTTGCAGAGGTAGGTCTGCATCATGAGATTGGTAATTGCCCCGTCAAAACCTTTTTCGCCGCCTTTGCCAAACCCTGCGGCCTTCTTTAACTCGCTGGAATAGATCTCGGTGTCTGCCTTTTCCTCGATAAAGTTTGCCATAATCTTTTTGTGCTTTGCCGATGCCTTGCCGTCCTCGTAAAGCGCATCAAAATCATATCCATCCCTGCGGTAGTTTGCGAATACCGGGAACCATTTTTTCGAGATAAACCCCGCCTTTTTGTCAAAAAACTTGCCATATGCAACATCTCTGCGTCTCGCGATCTCCGCCCGCCACATCCACGGGTCTCTTTCGGGGTCGTCACTCCACCAGCCCTCCGCCGCCGTGCGCTCCTCAAGAGAAAATCCCGGGATATCGTTTTTAAAAAGTGGCAGAAACCCGATCTCATTGATATATGCAATTGCCTCGTCAACGCTATGTATGCACTCCGGGTCATCCCAGTCCACACCATACATGATCCATTCCCCATTTTCTACAGCCAATTAAAATCGCCTCCGGTTATCGCAAGGGAGAGCAGCGCATCCATACGCTCGACCTCTTCCTTCCCCTTGATCATCTGAATTAGTTTTGCAGTCTCTGCTATCTTGGGCATCTCCTCATCCGGTCCGATTTCCATATCCGGTTCTTCCCCGCAATACGGGCACACCAGAGACGGTCCGATCGGAAGTGCCAAAAAGCGGTTGCCACATTCCTTACACTCATAATATCCACACATTTCTGTGTCATCTGGTACGTAGTACATGTCATTCTCTCCTTTTATCAAATCTTTTTCTATTGCAACATACACGATTCTTCCTGAAAATATTGGGTTTTCCCAAGCATCAGATGATAATGCCCTCCAGGTGGTCACACTCATGTTGTATAATCTGTGCCGTCCACCCGGAATATTTTCCGTGCTGTTTTTCAAAATTCTGATCTAAGTAATCCACCTCGATCTCTCTGTACCTCTTGCACGGTCTTACTC
>CAVCFM010000501.1:0-3586 GCA_963601305.1 bacterium
GGGATTTCAAATTCAACAACGCCCATATACATCGGAGCCACGTCACCCTCGTTGAAGCTGATGACGATGTTGCCACTCTCGTTGATGTAAAAAGAGGTCTCATCGGTGATCTCTGTGAAGTTCCACTCCGGTATCTCCGTGTCATCCACCCAGTACATCACGTTTTCATCAGATTCCATCTGCTCCCTCATCTGCCGCTTGATCTCATCGCTGATCGGTGTGATATAGTCCGCACCGTCTTTAAACAGATCAGCCAGTGCCAGCCGCTCCCCGGTTGTCAGGTCAATGGTGTAAAAGTAATTCCACTGGCTGCCGCTGCCTGCTGCCTGATAGCACATCAGTTTCAGCGTAAAATACCGGTCCGTCGTCGCAATGACTTCACTGTCTACCTGTACCGCCTGATATCCTTCCTCATTTTCCAGATTATGTTCAAATTCTTTTACCAGCCGGTCGGTAATCGTCTGAATTTCCTGATTGATCTCTGTTGTTGATTTCTGGAGATTTTCTTTTGCCTGACTGCTCGCATTCTCAGTGCCGGATGCATCCTCCGTGCCCACAACATCGATATTATCCCCGGCAACCAGCTCCGGTACGCGGATGTTTGCATTATTTCCCTCATTATCATACTGGTAATCCCGGAATGTTACCACATCTACCAGACTGCCGAGCAGTGGGATATTGCTCATCGCATAGGCGATGTTCTCGGATGTGTTTGGCAGTGCGATAAACACTGCCGCAGCTGCTGCCACTGCGGTGGCTGCCTTTGCCCATCCCGGATAACGTCCATTCTTTTTTTCTCTCTTTGCCTCTTCCATACGCTCTTTCATCTTCTCTATCTGCTCCTTTGACATCTCTGCTTTTTCATATTCATTTTTGATTCTTCCTAAGTTTTCAAAATCACTTATCTTTTTCTGATTCTCCCGCATATGAGTTACCTCCTTTTTTTTACAATCTACTCTTCGCCCAACTCCACACGCAGCTTCTTTAATCCCCGATAAAGCCTGCTCTTTACTGTGTTTACATTTTCTCCCAAAATCTGTGCGATCTCTTCTAATTTGCAGTCCTCAAAATACCGCAGCTCGATGACCGCTTTATCTTCCGGCGCCATGGCATCTAAGGCTTTACTAAGATCAATGTTCTCGTAATTATCCTCTGCACCACTTTCTGTCGCAAGCTCCTCATAGGAACATTCCGGCCGCTTCTGTAGATGTCTGAATATTTCATTTAACATGATCCGGTATAACCATGTTGCCGCATAGCCAGGTTCTTTTAAATCCTCGCTGTGTAAAATTGCCTTGTACGCGCCATTTTGTACAATATCCCCCGCGTCTGCTTCGTTGTGCACGTAACTCATCGCAAGACGATAATACCGGTTATAATTTTCCAACAATAGCTGTTCTATCTTTTTTTCTTTTTCCTGTTTTCCCGGGAAAATAAACATCACCTGCACCTCCTTTGCCTCTTTCTATATATTAGACACGCAGGGTACCTGAAAAGTTTCACGCCATGTGATATTTTTTACAAAAAAAGAGCCTGTAACAGTTGGTATCCTCTCTAAACATATGATACCAGACTGTTACAAGCCCTGTCTCTATAAAAATTCTTCGCTATCTCGCTTCGATTTCTTTGATATTGCACTCCTGCCCGGTGAGCAGATACGTGTTGCCGCTGTGGCAATGCGGGCACTCCCTGCCGTACTGTACCGTCGGATAGGTCTGCTCGCAGTCCTCACAGAATGTAACTGCCGGCAGCATCTCGATGTTAAGCTCGGCATGTTCGATCAGCGGGAACTTCTGGCGGTAATACGCCCAACAGTCCGTTAAATATTCCGGAACAATGGTACTCACCTCACCCACCTCGAGGGTTACCTGACCGATCTCGGTCAGGCTGTTCTCCTCGGCTAACTGGTGGAGTGTCTTATTAATATGAACGATAATCCCTAATTCATGCATATTATTTGTTGTCCTTATTGAACTTAATCTTAATCGCACGTTTTGCTGCATACGGAAGGATTCCTTTTAACTTGTCCTCCGCTTTGCGCATATGGCTTGCCTCCGGCAGGTCACGGCTTAAATGGATGGCATCGAACTCACATCTGGTGGTACACAGTCCACATCCGATACACTTGTTCTCATCTACAACGGAAGCTCCACATCCTAAGCAGCGTTTTGCCTCTGCCTTGACCTGTTCCTCGGTAAATGTGGAACGAAGGTCGCGGAAGGTCTCCTTTGCGACACCGGATTTCACACCCGGGATCTGACGTTTTGCATTGTCAAATGTCTCAACGGAGATGTTGTCCTTGTCAAGCTCGATGAACTTGCGCAGGTCACGGGCAAGTGTCAGGGAATGTCCCTCATGCACAAAACGGTGCATGGATACGCATCCCTCTTTTCCGGCTGCGATGGCATCGATAGCAAACCGAGGTCCGGTGTACACATCTCCTCCCACGAAGATATCCGGCTCTGCGGTCTGATATGTAACAGCATCTGCGATAACGCCGCCGTTTGGACGGGTCTCTACAGCAGTTCCCTTTAACAGGTCGCCCCATACAATGCTCTGTCCGATGGAGAGCAGTACGTTCTCACACTCGATGGTCAGGCAGTCATTCTCATCATACTGCGGATTGAAACGACCGTCCGCATCTTTGACAGAAGTACATTTCTTAAATACGATTCCTTTTACTTTACCGTTCTCGGTAAGGATTTCCTTCGGGCCCCAGCCGTTGTTGATCGCGATGCCTTCCTCTAAGGCTTCCTCAACCTCTTCGCCTGCTGCCGGCATGGTCTCTCTGGACTCTAAGCAGCACATGGAAACCTCTGATGCACCGGCACGAAGTGCGGTTCTCGCAACGTCGATCGCCACGTTACCACCGCCGACTACTACGGTTCTGCCTTCTACTTTTGCATTTGCCTCGTCTAAGTTGACGCTGCGCAGGAAATCAACACCGGTCAATACGCCGGCTGCATCCTCGCCCGGAACGCCTGCCATACGGCCGCCCTGTGCACCGATCGCGATGTAGAACGCTTTGTATCCCTGCTCACGGAGCTGCTGGATCGTCACATCTTTGCCGACCTCGGTGTTGAATTTGAATTCCACACCCATCTCTTTTAAGACGTCGATCTCTGCCTGGATCACATTTTTCTCAAGACGGAAGGTTGGGATTCCGTTCATCAGCATACCGCCGGCTCTTCCCTCTTTCTCAAAGATGGTAACCGGATATCCCTTGGTTCTCAAATAGTATGCTGCGGACATACCGGCAGGACCTGCACCGATGATCGCCATCTTCTCTGTGAATTCACCACCGACATGGTTCTCACACAGCGGGATGTAGCGCTTGTCTGCATGTAACTCCTGCTCAGCGATAAATTTCTTGATCTCATCGATTGCCAGCGGCTCATCCACACGTCCTCTGGTACATGCATCCTCGCAGCGGCGGTTACAGATTGCTCCGCAGACTGCCGGGAATGGGTTGTCTGCCTTGATTAGCTTTAACGCATCCATGTATCTTCCCTCGGAAGCCATCTTGATGTATCCCTGTACCGGCAGATGTGCAGGACATGCGGTCTTACACGGTGCGGTACCTGTC
>CAVCFM010000502.1:0-7824 GCA_963601305.1 bacterium
CAGCATGGAACCAGCCATCACAAAGCATAAGATTACCGGCACCTTCGGCAGCGGCGGTGTGTTGTCCGGCTCCTTTGGTTTCTTCGGTTTTTTCTCTTTCTTTGGTTTGTTGGCTTTTTCCTTTTTCTTCTGTTCCTTCTTCTCAGCTTTTTCCTTTTTCTTCTGTTCCTTCTTCTCGGCTTTCTCGCGCTTCTTTCTGGCTTTCTCGTCCTCTACCGGCTCCTGCGCTTCCGGCTCCTCCGCTGCGCCGCCACCTTCTAAGGCCTGAAGCAGTGCCAGATTCTCATCGGATAAATCTTCAATATCCGGTGGTAATGCAGTCACAGCCTTCTCTGGTTCCTTCGCTTCCTCCTGCTCATCCTCATCCGGTCCGAACAGTGCCAACGCGAACCGTTTGAAAAAGCCCGGCTTCTTCGGCTTTGCATCCTCTGTATCCGCTTCCACTGATGTTCCCTGCGCTTCTGTTTCCATCTCAGGGGTTCCCATCACATCATCGAGACCGAAATCAAAACCGGTATCGCCATCATCACCCGTTGTCTGGCCGCCATTCATCTCACTGTCTGTCGGCATCAGATCGTCAATACTATTCACATCATCCAGATCTGAAAATTCAGCATCTGACTGAAGAAGGCTCATCAAATCGTCATCCATCTGCACATCCGTGTCCTCGTCATCCTTTTGATTCTCAGAAGAAACCTCAAACTGCTCTGCTGTCTCTTCCGGTGCTGCCGCATCCTGCTGCAGTTCTTCCGGTTCTTCGGCTTCCTCTGCCGCCACGAACGGCTCGTCGCCGATGGTGTCCACCATGATATCATCCATATCATCCTGGGCATTATTTAAGATATCATCAATATTATCAAAGAACGCATCATCCCTCGGTGCCGTATTCTCCCGTGCTCCTGCACCCTCCTGCTCTAATTCCTGTTCGAACTGATGCACAAAAGCATCTGTGTCCGTATCAGAAAACATATCCTTTTCAAACGCCTTTAAAAAATCTTCATCCGAATCCATAACATCCTCCGCCATTCCTTCATCTGCAGTCCCCTCCGGAACGTCGGCATCTATCTGCACATCATCCGTCTGCTGATTATTTCCATTCATAGAGTTCATTAACAATTCATCCAGATACTTTTCTGAATTACTCATCTGATACCCTCCAACATTTATAACTTAAACTTAATTGGGGGATGTGATAAAATCACACCCCCGCTTCGCCTCAACCTTAGTCTATATGCTTATCGATCAACTCATCTATTGCCGCAACTAAATTGCCGATTTCCGGTTTGGTTAACTGAGCGTCCGCTCCTAACTGCTCGCCTTTTCTGCGAATCTCATCATTGATCAGAGATGAGAAAATAATCAGTGGTATCTTCTTTAAGACGTCGTCTGATTTTGCCAGCTTGGTAAGTCTGTGACCATCCATAAGCGGCATCTCAATATCGGTAATGATACAATGTACCTTATCATAAACATTTCCTGCTGCTTTGAACTCGTTCAGCTTGTCCCATGCTTCCTGTCCGTTCATCGTAACGATCAGGTTCGTATATCCTGCCTTCTTCAGGCAGTCTGTGATCAGCTTGCTAAGAAGCGGTGAATCCTCTGCCAGTAAAATCGGCGAATCGGAACGGTCACGCTGTGCAATGCCTTCCATATCAGATACCTTAAGTCCTGTCTCCGGGCTGATATCGGTAACGATCTTCTCAAAATCGAGAATGATGATCAGCTTGTTATCCATTTTGATCACGCCGGTAGATGCGCTGTTCTCTTCTGTGTTGATCGTGGAATCCGGTTTGATGATGGACTCCCAGGAAACACGATGAATACCAATGACCTCATCTACATGGAATGCTATATTTAACTTGTTGAAGTTTGTGATGATAAACAAACCTTTGTTGCCCATATCGTCTGCCATTCCCAGGCATTTTTTCAGATTGACCACCGTGATCATCGTATCACGCGGCATAAAGATTCCCTCTATACTCGGATGTGCATTCGGCACTGGTGTGATCGGCTGATAGGTCAAAATCTCTCTGATCTTGGCAACGTTGATTCCGTAATGGTTACTGCCCAATGTAAACTCTAAAACCTCTAACTCGTTTGTTCCTGACTCCAACAAAATATTTGTATCCATGACACTCTCTCCTCTCGCGTGTTATCGCAACGCAATTCGAATTACTCATGCCTATTATAGCATATTAGTACTAGAAATGCATTCTTTTTCATTTAATTTATAAATTTATTTGATAATTATTACCATCCACAGACACTTCCAGCACTAAATCATCCACGCTCTCCACGCTGTCCGGAACCTGGAACAACAGTACAGTCTCCACCGTGCCGCCCGCATTTACCGTACCCTGATAGGTGGAAAAATCCTGCATCAGGATCGTAGTCTCCGCCTGGCTTCTCGCCTCGCCGTTAACAGTGGCTGAGAATTTCGGCTGACGTGAGAGATAATCCACGTCCACACCCGCCTGCGAGTTGTTGGTAATATCAATTCCGACTACCAGATATGTATATCCCGGATCTGCCTGCAATGCATAATAGGAATCCTCCACATAGCTTGCCTCTAACCTTGCCCCCACATAACTGAGTGACAATCCGTCCTGCCCGAAAATCTCATCCAGACTTGCTGCGCTTTCCGCCTCTGCGGCATTCGCAGTTGTCTCTGCGCCGTTTCCTCCGGAGGCACCCACATCAGTTGTGGTATCATCCGGTGTCTCAGCCGCTTCGCTGGCAGCTTCCTCGGTATCTTCTTCGTCCATATTCACATAAGTCAATCCTTCCTTCTGGTAGGTATTGTACTTTGTCACCATATGGGCTGCGTAATTTACGATAATACTCTCTTCGCTATCCGTAAGATCATATGCTGCATCACCACAACCGGTAAGCATCAGCCCTGCCATCGCAATTGCTGCTATCTGTACATTTCTCTTTTTCATAAGACTCCTCGCTGGTTCATTGAAACTATATTTATGTTAGCATTTCAGGAATAATATGGCAACAGAAATTTACTTTCCCATATCAAGTTCAAACCAAAATTCTACGCCATTTTCGTGGTTGATCACACCACACTCCTGATGATGCGCTTCCATAATCGCTTTTACAATGGACAAACCGATTCCGCTGCCGCCGTATTCTCTGGTGCGCGCCTTGTCCACTTTATAAAACTTACTCCATATTTTATCGACATCTTCCTCCGGAATCCTGATACCTGTGTTAAAAATACTTACTCTGATACAGGAATCCATTTTTTGATAACGGATGGATATCTGTTTTTCTCCCTGCGCATAGTGGATGGCATTGCTTAAGTAATTGGTGACTACCTCCTCTATCATGAACTCGTCAGCCCACACAAACATTGGTTCCGACGGGCATTCGGTAATCGTGATGCCCTCCTGGGAGAGTAAGATACCTGACGCATTTACCACGCCGCAGATCAGCTCTGTGAGATCAAAGCGCTCCATGGAGATTGTCTCATTGCCGGACTCTAACTGGTTTAATGTCAAAAGCTTTTTGACCATCTTGTTCATCTTGTCCGCCTCATCCATGATAACCTCGCAGTAAAAATCGCGGCTCTGTGCATCCTCGTTGATGCACTCCTTCAACCCTTCTGCGTACCCCTGGATCAACGCCAGCGGCGTCTTTAACTCATGTGAGACACTTGATAAAAATTCTCTTCGCATCTCGTCGATCTTGGTCTTCTTCTCGATGTCGAGCAACAACTGGTTATTGGCACTTTTCAGTTCTGAGATGGTTTTCTCAAGGGTCTCCGACATTTCATTCATATGCTCCCCAAGCTCATCAATCTCATTGTGCTTACCCCTTGCATGATACTTCGCCTCAAAATCCAGCTCTGTCATCCGCTTGGAGATATCGGTAAGCTCCAGGATCGGATTGGTGATCCTGCGGGATACAAACACTGCCACCAACGTACCAAACGCGATCGCGATCACTGCGATATACGCCAGAAACTGATTGGAAAGCTTCACGCTCTCGCGGATGCTCTCTAAGGCGGTGCGCATCAATATCATATTGCCGTTGGAAAGCGTACCGTAAAGCACCAGATACTCAGAATCCAGACGATTGTCCCGCTGTCTCTGGATGATGCAGTTCTCATTCTCCAAAAGAACCGTAATCTCATTCTGCCGCTCGCCAAAGATGATATCCATGAATTCAACCAGCATCTGCTGTGTGTCATTGACTGAGGAACGCACGATCGTGTGGTCGGAATTAATGATCATCACTGTGATATTGCCATTGGCGCACAGATTTTCAAACGTCACATCGAATTCGCTGTCCTCAAGGCTGCCGTCCCTGCTCGCCGCATCGATGGTCGTAAAACCATCCAACAGCATGTCCTGCTTGTTTTTTACATAATACGGTTGCAGAAACACCGTATTTAACAGCCAGCACAAAAACACCGTTCCTGCAACCAAGCCCAGAATGATCAACGCGATTTCCCGGGTCAGGGAACTCTGATTCTTCTTTGTCAGTATCCTTTTAGGATTTGTTTTAATTAATTGAATTCTATGCCTAATTCCCATAATTGTCAATAGCAACTAGGAGTATGGTACTATCTATAGGTACCGCTCCTCTCCTTTCTAGCTTTGTATCATTTTCATCCGGTAGAACTCACCCTTTTGCGCCATCAGTTCCTCAAAGGTTCCGTATTCGACACAGTGTCCATCGGCAATCACAGCGATTTTATCTGCATCACGGATCGTGGACAGCCGGTGTGCCACAATAAATGTGGTTCTGCCCGCCGTCAGATTGTGCAGTGCCTCCTGGATGAGACGCTCTGAGATACTGTCGAGCGCCGAGGTTGCCTCATCTAAGACGATGACACGCGGGTTGCGGATCAGTGCACGGGCAATGGCAATCCGCTGCCGCTGTCCGCCGGAAAGCTTGCCGCCGTGTTCTCCCACCATCGTGTCCAGTCCCTTCGGCAGACCTGCGATCAGCTCAGACAGATTTGCCGCTTTTACCACGGATGCCAGCTGCTCTTCCGTCACATGTTCACAGCCGTATGTAATATTTTCCCGGATCGTCCCGGAAAAAAGGATGGAGGTCTGTGGCACGACCGCCAGATGCCTGCGGTAACTGCGCAGATCAATGTCATGCATATCACGTCCGTCTAAAAGCACGCTTCCCTCATCACTTAGATGAAATCCGATCACCATATTAAGGATGGTGGATTTGCCCGCTCCCGACTCGCCCACAAACGCGATCGTCTCGCCTTCCGCGACATGGAGATCCAGATGGTCCAGCACATTTTTGTCATTGTTTTTATAATGAAAACAGACATCCTTAAAATCAAACTCGCCGCGAACCTCGTCTAAAACTTCCTTGCCCTCGTTCTCCTCCACATCCTCGGAGAGCAATACCTCGCCGATGGAATTGACAGATTCAATCCCCTTTGTGATGGTTGGAAGCAGCGTCACGATCGCAGACACCTGATTGACCACCGTCGCAAAGTAACTCTGGTAAAGTGTGATGTCGCCCGCCAGAATGCGTCCCTTGAATGCAAGGTATCCGGTAAATGCAAGGCAGATCACCTGAAACACCTGAAAAATTGCCCAGCCCACAGAGCCAAACAACGCCTGCACCAAATCAAGCTTGTATCCCTTTTCTGCCACGGTAAAAAGCTGGGTGCTCATCTTCTCTACTTCCTCATCCTCAAGCGCATGTGCCCGGGTCACCGGAACAAGCTCCACCATCTCCATCACCCTGGCGGAGGTCTCCTCCATCTCCTTGCGGAATTCATTGTTGCGCTTGCGCATCGCCCCGCGGAATGACACCATGGTAATCGCCGCCACCGGCGCCGTCAGCAAAAAGAATACAAACACGATCCCACTTTTGGATGCGGTCACAACCAGCGCCACGCCGATATTTAACGCAATATTCAGGATACTTAAAAACATCTGTGTGGACAGTGTCTCCACCGCCTCCACATCCCGCATGATCTTGGATTGCAGCCGTCCGGACTGCGTCTCCACATGATACGCGATGGACAACTGCTGCAATTTACGGATCAACGCCTTTCGCAAGCCAGTCTCCGCATAGCGCGTCGCAAGACTTTTAAACGAGGTGTACAGATAATTTGCAGGAATATTGATCGCGATCAGCGCAGTCTCCAAAATCGCATAAAAAATAATATTGCGCAGCGTATCCGGATTCTTCGCGGTCACATCATTGATGATGTTCGCCGTGATGATCGGCAGCACCCACACACATGCGTGCTTGATAAAAAAGCAGATGACCGCCAGCACAAATTTATGATAATTCCCCTTGTAAAGAGAAACCAATATTTTTAAAGGATGTCCCTGATATTTTCTGTAGCACTCGATAAACCAGCTCTCCACATCCATGTTCTGGTGCGGTGCTGTCTTTTTTTCAAATTCCCTGATATCTGCCTTCTGCCGTTTCATATGTCTGCCCATTCTCCTTCGACCATCTGGGGCTCTGTTACTATTCTTCTACCTCAAACTTATATCCCATGCCCCAGATGGTCTTTATGTACTCGCCCTTGCTTCCAATCTTCGCACGCAGTTTTTTGACATGCGTATCGATGGTGCGCGCATCTCCGAAATAATCATAATTCCATACATGGTTTAAGATTTTTTCTCTGGAGAGTGCAATTCCCTCATTTTCAAGGAAATACGCCAGCAGTTCGAATTCCTTATAGCTTAACTCAATGCGCTCGCCGTCCACGGTAACCATATGCGCTTCCTTGTCGATCGTGATACCTCCGACCGAGAGCACGTTCTCCTCCTTGGTCTGCATGCCGCTTCGTCTTAAGATCGCGCCAACCCGCGCCACCAGTATCTTCGGGGAAAACGGCTTCGCAATATACTCGTCCACGCCCAGGTCAAACCCGTTTAACTCATCATTCTCATCACCCTTGGCTGTCAGCATGATGATCGGCATTTTCGACGTCTCGCGCACTTCCTTGCACACCTCAAATCCATTGAGCTTTGGCATCATCACATCCAGGATCATCAGTGCAATGTCCCGCTCCCGGTAAAAAATATCGAGTGCCTCCTCGCCGTCTCCTGCCTCTAATACCTCATAATCTTCTCTGACGAGAAAGTCCTTGACTAATTTACGCATTCTGCTCTCGTCATCCACCACTAGAATTTTAATCTTGTCCAACTTGATTCTCCCTTTCTGAAACTTCTGCTTCGCGCTGCTCTAACTCCTGCTCCCACTGTTCGTATCTGTTGATCAGCTTTGTCTCGTAATTCAAGATGTTCGGGCTGTTCGATGTGGAGCTGACAATAAACATGCCGATCACACAGAGCAGCAATACCACACTCGTAAAAAATGCGATCTGGTAACGCTTTTTAAAATCAAAATTGCGCACCTGCACCTGCGGCTTTTCTTTGACGCGCGGCCCTTTACGGATATCCTCCTCAAGCACCGGATGCTGCACCGGTATCGGAAGGATTTCTTCTGTTTTGATAAACGGAATGGACACCAGATAGTCCTGCAATTCCTTTAAGTACGCGTAGCCCACCGCAGTCTCAAACAGCTTCTGCCGGATAAGCTGATTATAAATCGTCAGCACATTTTCCGGCATATCCATATTGATCTTTTCCCGGATGTACTTAATTCCTTCCGCCTCTTTTCCCGCCTGTGCGGCCTCCGCCTCATTGGCAAACGAAAATCCCTCTACCACAATCCTGTTTTTCTCAGACATATTTTAACATTCCTCTTTTAATCTCAAAAAATGTAACACGGTTCTTGCCATATTCCTTCGCCTTGAGCAATGCCTCATCCGCGCAGGAGAGCATTGACTGATATGATGCATCCATATCGGTA
>CAVCFM010000503.1:0-3566 GCA_963601305.1 bacterium
CTCCTATAGTTTATAACTATAATTTTTATAATATATTATATATTTTACTTATTATTCTGTAAACACTATGATAATCATAGCGTCAGTAATGCATTTTTATAGGGAGACTCATATGAAAAAAAATTTGAAAAAATCGCTGGATCTGTTTCTTTTCTTCTTTAAGATCGGATGCTTTACATTCGGAGGCGGATGGAGCATTATCGCACAGATGGAAGAAGAGTTCATCACCAAAAAGAATCTGATCACAAAAGAAGAGCTATTAGATATGACTTCCGTGGGCAAATCCCTGCCGGGTATCATGATCACAAATATCTCAACAATCTTCGGGTATCGCATGGCAGGAGTAACGGGTGCCATTGCCGCCACCCTGGGGCTGGTTGCACCGTCTATCCTAATCCTCTCTTTTGTCACCGTAATATACAATTATATCAAGGATAACACCTATGTTGGCTACGCCTTAAAGGGGATCCGCTCTGCTGTAATTCCGATCATAGGCTCCTCTGTCTTAAGCCTCTGGCGTACCGCCGTCAAAGATTATTTTTGCCTGATATTCTGCCTTGCCGCTTTTATCTTAAGCGCCTTTACTGATATCGGAAATATCAGCATTATCCTGCTTGGGCTTTTGATCGCATGCATTATGACAGGAGGACAAAGACATGGAGCTTTTTAAATTATTTTTTGTATTTATGAAAATTGGATTTACCAGCTTTGGCGGCATGTCCATGGTTCCTATTATCAATGAAGAAATGGCAAGCCACGGCTGGATGAGCACAGAAGATGTCGCAAATATCCTCGCCATTGCCGAGATGACCCCCGGTCCCCTCGGCATCAACTGTGCTACCTTCGCCGGCATGCAGGTTGCCGGCGTCCTCGGTGGTCTGGTGGCTGTCCTTGGCGTTTTAATGCCGACTTTTACCACCACCCTGCTGGTAGCTGTCTTTTACCAGAAATTCAAAGAGACCCGCTTCATGGGCAACGTCCTCTATGTGATACGTCCCATCTGCATAGGTCTCATGATTGCAGTCATCTGCTCTATGGGGCGCACGACTTACTGGTATGATGCAGCCGGATCTTCCTCTCTTATCGGAGATTCCGGAATACAGCTTCCCGGCTGGCTTCTGTGCTTAGACTGGCGCAATATTGTCGTTGGCTGTATTTCATTTTACCTTTTGCTGTGCCGGAAAAAAGGCGTTATCTCCGTTATCGTGGTTGCCGCCGTCAGTGGATTGCTTTTGCATATACTATTCTAAGATGATATCCAGCAGCTCCTTGCAGCGGTCCATCGTCATACTTGCAAGTGTATCGCTGTAAAGGAATGTTCCTAAGGAACCGCCTTCGCACTCGTCCGCAGCTGCCTGCGCTTTTTCTTCCTTCTCCGCAATCCACTGGCGCTGTTCCTCTAAAATCGGCTCAAACGTTGCCTCATCCGTATTATTTTTAATAATATCCCAAAGCTGGTTCAGACAGTCATCTGCCACTTCGTACTGTGCATTACTGAGCTCATTCATGTCTCCCTGCGTGTCAGCCGCAGCTATCTCCCTGGTGTACTGCTCATAGCTATCAAGACTGCTATTATATATCGTCTGGGCTTCTTCTTCCGGGGATAAACGCTCATAGCTGTAAATTCCCTCCTGCTGGTCTTCATTTACAATGATTGGCGTATCCAACGTTGGACCATCTCCGACACTCCACTGTACCCAGGAGTAGACCTCCTCATTCAAGACGCTTACCGGAGTACCCGGTGCATATACTAAAAACCGCTCCGTGCCCGTCAAACCATAGGCATTATTGGTATAGCAGTATCTGGTACCATCGATGATTTCTTCGGTGCCATCCTCCTCACCGTAAGTAATATCCGCCAGTTTCATCTCATAGGTATACTCGTCAACTTTGCACAGTTCCGTAAAATGCCCCTCAAATGTCGCAACATATATGGTACCATTCTCGTATCCCTCTCCGATAGTTCCCATGTCTGAATCGTGATAATTTCCTTTGAAAGAGCCATCTTTTTCTATGTTAAAATCTGTCGACCAGCCGCCCGCACCACTGCCAAATTCAAAACTGTACTTCGACAGTTTCTCAAATGTATATGCTTCTGGAATCGCTGTTACAGCCTCGGCGTCTGCCTCTGTCGCAGCTTCCGTCTCTGTTGTTTCCACATTCGCTGGGGCATCCGAAGTGTCCGATGCTGTCGTGTCTGCCGCTTGATCAGAACCACACGCAGCTAATAATATACATGTTACTAATACAATTGGTAAAAATTTTTTCATAACTCTGTGCTCCCTTTTTTGTTACTGTTTCTGTTCATTTATAAGCTCTTGAACCAGATATTCATCACTCACTCATACAGTGCATGTCAAATACACCATCCCTCATTAATCATCTATTCTTCTATTCTATTACTAATACTCTGTGCTTCGTTCAGAACCCTAATCTGGTATTCTGCTATTTCTTTAAGAATCGTGAAGCGTTCTTCTTTGCTTTTGCCCTCACGAATCATCTGTGCATTATGAGTTTCAAGATTTGAAAGAACCGTTAATTCATTAACTGACGCATAATCCCTGACATTGCTCGTCTTTGCAATTTCCGGATTTGCGTCTCTCCATGCTTTTGCAGTAAAACCAAATAATGCAACATTTAAAAGGTCTGCCTCTTCTGCATATGGCAACCATTTCAAATCTTCTCTATAATTACATATAGGAACTAAATAGTTTTTAACTGCATCCGTTTGTATGAAATAATTATTCTTTGAAAGAAATCTCTTCGCATTCCACTCAATCTTCTTTACATCATTTTCCTGTTCCTTTAGTCTCTGGAACTCTTTTATTAAATATAATTTAAAAACAGGACTTATCGCCGACGCAAACTCAAAGGCAATGTCTTTATGCGCAAAGGTCCCACCATAACGACCTTTCTTTACATATAATCCAATTGCGTTAGTTTTCTCAATCCAATCACTTGCACTTATAACAAATGTATGCAGACCAGCTTCCTGTTTAAAGTGGTCGAATTCGACCACTTTAAAATTCTGGTTATAAATTAGCTCCCAAGTTCCTAAAAATTCCAAAGTATTTCTGTTTCTCAGCCAATTTTTTATCACGTCCGCCGCTCTGGTATGATCTGATTTTGCTGCTGCCATATCTGTTATACAAATATAATCATCGATATCTGCCTCTGATATTGTAATAGGTATGTCTTGTACCGTAATAATCCTATTTTTCCCCACTCTTCTCCTCCTTCTCCCTCAAAAGTTCCTCATACTTAAGCTGATATTCAACCAGTCTTGGTATATATTCCGGCGGGGTTCTTCTTGCAGCTTCCCAATCTTCCAATGTACGCACAGGAATACCCGTATGCTCGGAAAACTCCCTACGTGACATTCCTGTACCTTCTCTTAATTCCTTTATCGTTTTTGCTATATCCATTTGCGCCACCTCGCATTGCGTTTTTTGTATTGTAACACATTTTATATTTTCTCGCAATGCGTGTTTTAAGTTCTTATTTATCTTTTCTTATCAAAAGGGTCACGCTCCCCACAAGGCTCGCGCTGTCAGGCGTACCTGACT
>CAVCFM010000504.1:0-2051 GCA_963601305.1 bacterium
CAGCTCACGGTCTAAGCGCTCCTTTACAATGGATGGCAATTCTTCTCCATACATACTGTGCGCCTTGGTGTAACAGATATCACGGAGCATCTGGTCGGAATTCTCAATGACCGGCGGACACTTGTCCGGGCGCACCGGCGCGATCCGCTCACACATATCTGCGATCTTGTTCGGGTTGGTGATGACAACCTCCTCCGCCTTCTCGCTTCCCAGATAGGAAAATTCTTTTAACATCTCCTCTGTGGTGTGCAGATACAGCGGCGCCTGCTCGTCTGCATCCTTAAATCCTTTTCCCGCCATAATGATCCTTCGGTACACCTCATCCTCCGGGTCTAAGAAATGGACATCACAGGTGGCAACCACCAGCTTGTTAAACGTCTCTCCGAGCTTTACGATCTTGCGGTTGATCTCCTGCAAATCTTCCTCGGAATTGACCGGGCTTTTCTCATCCCGCAGCATAAACGCATTGTTGCCAAGCGGCTGGATCTCAAGATAATCATAGAACTTGACCAGACGCACGATCTCCTCTTCCGGGCGTCCCTCTAACACCGCATGGTAAAGCTCTCCCGCCTCGCAGGCAGAGCCCAGCAGGATGCCCTCTCTGTACTTCACAAACTCGCTCTTTGGAATTCTCGGCTGTCTGTGAAAATACGTCAGATGCGACATCGACACGAGCTTGTAGAGATTGATACGGCCGATATCATTGGTCGCCAGCATGATTGCATGGTAGGAGTGTAATTTTTTGACATTGTCCACGGAGGTGGACGCCATCTGGTTGGCCGCGTCTAACCGCTCCGCCCCGCGCTCTTTTAACATCTCGATAAACTTCACGAACACTTCCGCGGTACATGCCGCATCGTCCACCGCCCGGTGATGATGGTCTAAGGACACACCCAGCGCCTTTGCCACATTGTCGAGTTTAAATTTATTTAAATTCGGCAGCAAAATCCGCGCCAGCGCCACGGTATCAATGATCGTAAAATCACAGGGAAGTCCCTGTAACAGGCAGTTTTCTTTGATAAAACTCATATCAAATTCTGCATTGTGCGCCACCATGATCGCGCCCTCGCAGAACTTCATAAACTCCGGAAGTATCTCCTCGATCTTCGGCGCATCGATCACCATATCGTCCTTGATGGAGGTGAGCTCCTCGATGTGGAACGGGATCGGAACCTCCGGGTTCACAAACGTGGAAAAGCGCTCGGTAATCTCCCCGTTCTCGACCTTTACGGCGCCAATCTCGATGATCTTATTCTTCTTCGGAGAAAAACCGGTCGTCTCTAAGTCAAATACCACATAAGTGTCATCTAAGCTCTGGTTTCTGGAATTAACAATAATATCCTTAAGGTCATCCACCAGATATGCCTCCACACCGTAGATGATCTTAAAATCGTCATCCGGCGAAACCGCATGATTGGCGTCCGGGAACGCCTGCACATCGCCATGGTCTGTGATAGCGATTGCCTTGTGCCCCCACTTCATCGCACGCTTTACGATATCCTTGACATCAGAGACACCGTCCATATCGCTCATCTTCGTATGGCAGTGAAGCTCCACACGCTTCTCCGGGCTGGTATCCATGCGCGTCGTCGTAAAGTCTGATATCTTCTTAACACCTACGATGGATGCGATCGTCAGCTCACTGTCGAACTTGTCGATGGTGGTGACACCTTTAATGCGCAAAAAGGCACCTTTTTTCAATCCGCTGTCGACTAATTCCTGTACCTGGTCTGTCCGGGTGAACATTTTTAAGACAATGGAATCCGTAAAATCCGTCACCGACATGATGATGATCGTCTTCTCGTTCCGGATATCTCTGGTCTCTAAGCTCATAACCTGACAGCGGATGGTTACCTCTCCCATCTCGCCGACAATCTTCTCGATTGGGATCGACTCGTCCTCGAAATCTCTTCCGTATATGACATCCGGGTTATCCGACTTCTTGAAGCCACCGTCATATTTCTTGCGGAACTCTTTTTTTGCGCCAGAGTTCCCGTTAAATCCACCATTTTTGCCGCCAAAATCTGCATTTTTTCCTGCACCGTTTCCGC
>CAVCFM010000504.1:2061-3339 GCA_963601305.1 bacterium
CTGTTGCAGTTCCGCCGCCACCAGATGTTGTGGTCGCAGCAGAAGCCGCACCGTCTGCCTCCGTCTCCGATGCCGCAGCAACCATCTCTCCATCATCGTTACGGATTTTGACCCGCTTCATGATATTCTGGATTTCAAACTGTACCTGAAGGTCACTGTTCTTTTTGTATTTGCTCTCCTTGGGCTCCTCATATGCCAGTTCCACTGCAAGACTTAAGCCACAGCGCTCGCAGATTACTTTTTCTAAGAATTCCACGATCTCCTTCGACCTGGTCTGGGCAATAATGGTATTCTCGAGAGTCAGCAGCATACGGTTGGTCTCCTGAAACTCCATCTTGGCGGTGCGAAGCAGGTTATACTCCATCAGGCTGAAATTGCGGAGTTCCTCCAAAATACTGTCCTTGTATAAGTCCAGCAGTTTTTCCGGCGTATACTGTTCTGACAGCTGATATTTTTCGATGATCTTTACCTGCATCTGTCTGCCCTTAAAAATCTGGTTTGCAATGGCAGACTCCAGCTGGTAGATATCCTTTTTATGTATCAGACGGGTACTGAGCAGATAAACCCTCAGGTGGTCCTTCTGGTGGTTCATCCCCACCTTCGTCACTTCCGTCTCTGTCAAAAGTTTTTTTATATTTCCTTCCACTTCCAACGTTGGAAACACATCAAAAAACAGCTTCGCCATAATTTCCTCTCTTACACTTCGTTCCAGTGCAGTAACTCATAGCGCAGTGCATCTAAGAGTTCTGCCTCCGGCACTTTCTTGTAAACTTCGCCATGTTTGATCAAAAGTCCCTCGCCGATGCCTCCGGCAACTCCGATATCGGCCTCTCTCGCCTCTCCCGGTCCGTTTACCACGCATCCCATAACGGCAACCTTGATATCAAGCGGAATGTCCGCAACCATATTCTCCACCTGGTTTGCCAGTTCGATCAGATTAATCTGGGTTCTTCCGCAGGTCGGACAGGATACCACTTCCACGCCGCCTTTTCTGAGCCCTAAGGTACGCAAAATCAATTTTGCAGACTTGATCTCCTCCAGCGGGTCACCGGTCAGAGAGACACGGATGGTATCTCCGATTCCCTGGTTCAAGATTAAACCAAGTCCGATGGCAGACTTGATATTGCCACTGATGATCGTTCCCGCCTCTGTGATCCCTACGTGTAACGGATGATCGGTCTGTTTTGCGATCAGCTCATGTGCTTTGACACACATCATGACATCGGAGGATTTGATGCTGATCACCAGATTGTCATAGCCCATATCCTCAATCAGATG
>CAVCFM010000505.1:0-6315 GCA_963601305.1 bacterium
GTATACTCCTTTCCTGTTGCCATTGGTTGCTATGTATTTTAGTTTACCATATTGGAGGTTCCATTTGTTTCCAATTCAACATTTTTTATATTTTTTTCACAAAAAACGGTCACCCGTATCTCATACGAGTGACCGCTTCGTCTACACCATATTTTTATGCAAATGGATTTTCTGTCGGGTAAGGCAGGGATGCCGGCTGATTATAGTTGATATCCTCCATCGGCACGCCGAGATACTTAAATACCTCAAACAACGCTTTTCCGTAATGGCCGAATGCCACAGCGCCGTGGTGCGGATAATTTTTCTGGATCAGCACATGACGATAAAATCTTCCCATCTCTTTTATCGCGAATACACCGATGGAACCAAAGGAATGAGTTGCAACCGGAAGTACTTCTCCCTCTGCCACGTATGCGCGGATCTGATTATCCGAGGTGGACTGTAAACGGTAAAATGTGATATCGCCCGGCATAATGTCTCCCTCTAAGGTTCCGTTGGTAACCTCGATCGGAAGGCTTCTCGCCATGATCATCTGATACTTCATCTCGTGGCTCTTTAACTTGGAGGAGCAGGTGTTGCCACAGTGGAATCCCATAAAGGTGTCGGTGTGCTTGTAATCGAACTTGCCCTCGATGGACTCCTTGTACATATCCTTCGGCACGGAGTTGTTGATGTCTAACAAGGTAACTGCATCCTCGCTGACACAGGTTCCGATAAACTCACTGAGTGCTCCGTAGATATCCACCTCACAGGATACCGGAATTCCGCGTCCGGTCAGACGGCTGTTCACGTAGCATGGCACAAATCCAAACTGGGTCTGGAATGCAGGCCAGCATTTACCGGCAATAGCAACATATTTGCGGTAGCCCTTGTGGTCCTCCACCCAGTCTAATAAGGTCAGCTCATACTGTGCTAACTTCTCCAAAATCTCCGGTTTCTTGTTGCCGTCGCCGAGCTCTTTTTCCATATCTGCAACGACTTCCGGGATTCTTGCATCGCCTGCGTGCTTGTTGAACGCTTCAAACAGATCAAGTTCGGAGTTCTCCTCCACCTCAACTCCTAAGTTGTAAAGCTGCTGGATCGGTGCATTACATGCCAAAAAGTTCAGTGGTCTCGGTCCGAATGTGATGATCTTTAACTCGGAAAGTCCTACAACAGCTCTTGCGATCGGTAAAAAGTCATGGATCATATCGGCGCAGTCCTCTGCGTCGCCAACCGGATACTCCGGAATATATGCTTTTACATTTCTCAATTTGAGATTGTAGCTGGCATTTAACATACCGCAGTATGCATCACCACGTCCCTGGCACAGATCGTCCTGGGACTCCTCTGCTGCTGCCACGAACATTTTCGGTCCCTCAAAATGCTTTGCGAGCAATGTCTCGGAAATCTCCGGTCCGAAGTTACCAAGGTATACGCAAAGGGCATTACAGCCTGCCTTCTTGATATCCTCTAACGCCTGCACCATATGGATCTCGCTCTCCACGATGCAGATCGGACATTCATAGATGTCCGCAGCGTCATATTTCTCCTTGTACGCTTTGACTAACGCCTCTCTTCTTCCCACCGATAAAGACTCCGGGAAGCAGTCACGGCTTACCGCCACAATACCTACTTTGATTTTTGGAATGTTGTTCATCCTCTTCTCCTCCATTCTTATAGTAACTTGTCAAACAGTGCCTCACATGCCGGATAGATCTGCTTAAACTGCTGATAGCGCGCCTCGTATTTGGCGCTAAGCTCCTCGTCCGGCTCCACTGTATCTACCACTTTTACAATTTTTGCTGCCGCCTCTTCCACGGTTGCATACTCACCGCATGCGACTGCCGCTAACATGGCACCTCCCAAGGAAGGTCCCTCCTCCGTCTCTAACACATCAACTTTGACGTTTAAGACGTTGGCGATCATTTTCTTCCACAGCGGGCTCTTGGCTCCGCCACCGCAGATTTTTGTCCGCTCGATCTGAATTCCTAAGGACTTTGCCACCTCAAAGGAATCGCGCAGCGCAAATGCCACGCCCTCCAACACTGCCTGGGTCATATCCGCCCGGGTGGTGTCCATCGTCATGCCGATAAAAGTTGCCCTCGCATTCGGATTGTTGTAAGGGGAACGCTCGCCCATCAGATACGGCAGATAATAGACATGGTTCTCGCCGAGCTTTTCGATGGCAGCCTGCTCCTTCGCGTAATCTTTGGTCCCGATGATCTCATCCATCCACCACTTATTGCAGGACGCTGCCGAAAGCATACATCCCATCAGATGGTAGGCTCCATTTGCATCGCAGAATGAATGGAGCGCGTTGTTTTTATCAACTCCGAACTTCTCAGAGGAGATAAAAATGGTTCCACTGGTTCCAAGTGAAATGTTGCAGTGTCCATCCCCCACCGTTCCGGTTGCAACTGCCGCAGCCGCATTGTCCCCGGCGCCTGCCGCAACTTTTACCTCCGATGAAATACCAAGCTCTGCTGCAATCTCCGGCAAAACAGTTCCGACACACTCGAAGCTCTCATACAGGCGTGGCAGAAGCTCCTCGGAAATGCCGCATATCTCGCACATCTCCTTCGACCACCTGCGGTTCGCCACATCCAAAAGCAGCATGCCCGACGCGTCAGACACATCGGTGCAGTGCACGCCGGTCAGCCGGTATGCCAGATAATCTTTTGGCAGCATAATCTTCCGGATCCGAGCAAAATTCTCCGGCTCATGCTTCTTCACCCACAGGATCTTCGGCGCCGTAAATCCGGTAAACGCGATGTTTGCCGTATATTTGGAGAGCGTCTCCTTCCCGATCACCTGGTTTAGATAATCGCACTCCTCGGATGTTCTTCCGTCATTCCAGAGAATTGCCGGGCGGATCACCTCGTCGTTCTCATCTAAGATCACCAGCCCATGCATCTGTCCTCCGAAGCTGATCCCTGCCACCTGGCTTGCGTCAAATCCGTGCAGCAGCTCCTGTAACCCCTGCATCGTCTCGCGGTACCAGTCTTCCGGGTGCTGCTCGGACCAGCCCGGATGCGGGAATTCCAACGGATACTCTCTTGATACAATGTTTTTGACATTGCCTGCCCCGTCCATCAGCAAAAGCTTGACCGCCGATGTCCCCAAATCAATACCAATGTATAACATATCCTTCTCCCTTTCGCTCTTTTGCGTGCCCGTGCACGTTACTATTATCATATACCATCCATATCAATTCTTCAATACGTTTTTTTACATATTTTCGGATGCCTCAGATGTAATCTTCACCGGGCACATAATTTGACTTTTTACAGGCGATATGCTTTAATTTAGATAACATTATCAGCACAAGGAGTTTTTTATGGCTACGATTAAGGAAATTGCCGAACTTGCAGGGGTCTCACGCGGAACCGTGGACCGTGTTTTAAATCATCGCGGATTTGTAAATGCAGATACAGAAAAAAAAGTACTTGAAATCGCTTCCCTTCTGAATTATCAGCCGAACAAAGCCGGAATGGCACTTGCAGCACAGAAAAAGAAATACGTGATCGGCGTGTTGCTTTTCGGAGAAGGCAACCCTTTTTTTGACGAAGTCATCCATGGATTGCAGCAAAAGCTCGAAGAGTTATCCATCTACGGGTGCACCGTACTTATGCGCCGTATTCCTTTTGACCTGAAGACACAGTTAGATACCATAGATTCTCTTTGCGAAGAGGGGATCCACGGTCTGATCCTCTCACCTTATAATGCTCCGGAAATCCAGCACAAAATTGATCATTTATGGGATGCCGGTATTCCATGTATCACGATAAATACCGACATTCCCGACTCCAAAAGAATTGCTTATGTCGGCAGCGATTACCATAAATGCGGCAGAATTGCCGGAAACCTTTTTAAGCTTGTAAGTTCTGCCCCCATCCGGCTTGGCATTATCACCGGCTCTCACAATATTCTCTGTCATGAAGAACGTATTCATGGCTTTTTAGATTATGTAAGATCAAACTCTCTTCCCGTAGAGGTTATTGATATCCGTGAAAATGGCGATGACGACTATCAGAGCTACGACATTGTTTCTTCCATGTTATCTGCACACCCCGAGATCAATGCATTTTATTTTACCGCGGCAGGGGTTTTCGGCGGCTGCCGGGCAATTCAGAATGCTTCCCTGCAGACACAGCCCATAGTCATCACGTTTGATGCCGTTCCCTCTACCATTGAAATGTTAATGGCAGGCACCATCACAGCTACTATCTGCCAGCATCCAAAAGAGCAGGGCGCCCGTTCCCTTGCCCTGCTTGTAGATTATCTGCTCACGAACAAATTACCGGATTGTCCGCTGGTCCATATGGATTTGGAGATAAAGGTCAAAGAAAGTCTGTAGGCGAACCTTATCTAGGTGATTCTTCTGTACTGTTCCGGCGTCACACCCACAATCTCCTTAAACACTTTTCCAAAATAGCTCGGATTCTCATAGCCGCACATTCTTCCAATCTCATATGCTCTTTTTTCCGGATATTCTTCTAATAATTCTCTTGCACATCCGATTCTGAGCATTGTGAGGAAATGCACTACGGTCTGTCCCATTTCCTGTTTGAAAACAGCGCATAGATATTCCTTTGACAATCCAACTGCTGCCGCAATCTGTTCCAGTGAAATATTTTCTTTGTAGTGCTCCTCTATGTATTCTACCACATCCGAAACGACACTGCCCGAATTCACAATCTTTGCTGCTTCGGTTCTCTTTATCACATTTGAAAATCGGAGCAAAAATTCATAACTGATCCTGGAATACTCCTCCCCTTTCTGAATGATATCTGATCTGCTGACATCAAAAAGCTGTCCCATATATCTGTCAAAAATATCATGCTCGCTCACATTATAAATGCCGCTTTGTTTAAACCCCATGGCACTCATAATTTCCTGCACGCAGGCTCCCGAAATCAGAAAAACATGAACCCGCCACCCGGGACTGACCGCTTTGTACGAATGTGCTTCAAATGGCAGCAGTACCATCGCCTGTCCTTCCCTGCTTATCATTCTCTGCCCATTCACGCAAAACTCACCACTTCCTGAGATGGTGTAAAAAAACTGGTATTGTGTCATTCCCCTATGCCTGTCCACATGTTCCTGCACATGATCGTGACAGACTGCCTGAATGATCACCGGATATTTTTTATTTTTTTGTCCCCTGAAATGTAATGCTGTAATCATATCTATCGCCTTAATATTTTTATATAAACACTATTATATTTTGATTGAACGCACCTGTAAACCCTCGTAATATATTTATTATAAAACTATGATAGGAGGCACCGAACATGACTATTCCAACTATAAAAAATGATAACGGCATCGCCACACTGTATGTAAATGACGAACCGTTCTTCGCATTAGCCGGCGAGCTTCATAACTCCAGTGCCAGCAGTCTTTCTTATCTGGAAGAATCCGTCTTGCCAATGCTTAAAGGACTAAATATGAACTCTGTCATTGCGCCAATATACTGGGAGTCTGTGGAACCAAGCGAAGGAGTATACGATTTTTCTTCTATAGACGGTCTGATCGAACAGGCCCGCAGACACGATTTCAAGCTGATACTTCTCTGGTTTGGTCTTTGGAAAAATGCAGAATCCATGTATATTCCGGGCTGGATGAAGCAGGATTCCACAACCTACTTCCGAATTAAAAAAATAAACGGGGAACCTGTCAATACGATTTCCCCATTGTGCGAGTCCGCCATAAAAAAAGATGCCGACTGCTTTTCAGCTGTAATGGCTCATATCCGTGATATAGACGAAAAAGAATCCACTGTAATTGCAGTGCAGGTTGAAAATGAGATTGGTGTACTTGGCAGCAGCAGAGATTTTGGCGAACAGGCCAACGCTTTATTTTTCGCACCTGTTCCTGTTGGAATGCAGGAATTTTCCACCGTCTCAGGCAACTGGCAGGAGAGCTTTGGTGAAGATGCCGAAGAATATTTTATGGCATATCATTTTGCCAAAGCTGTCGGCGAAATTTCCAAAGCCGGGCAATCCGCATTTCCCCTCCCGTGCTATGCAAATGCCTGGTTGAAACAATACCCATGGTATCCGGGTTCCTATCCGTCAGGTGGACCAATACGTGACGTGCATAAAATCTGGAAAAAGTTTGCTCCCAATCTTTTTACCCTTGCCCCAGATATTTATGTTTCAAATGTTGCAGATATCTTTGACGAATATTCCTATGACACAAATCCATTATTTGTGCCTGAGGTCAGAAAAGATGCCGTTGCAGCTTCCTACTGTATGTATGCCTTCGGACAGCACAATGCCATCTGTTTTTCTCCGTTTGGCATCGAGGAACTGGCACTCGACCCGGCAC
>CAVCFM010000506.1:0-1755 GCA_963601305.1 bacterium
TCTTTTGTCTGCACAAGACGGATCTCCACCTCATAGTCGCTGGTGGAATTCAGAAATGTCCGGCCTGACAGCTGTTCGAACTCCCGGCAGAACCGGCGTGCGAACTCGCCCTTCTCGTCCTGTTCCATCCGACCCTTTATCTCAAGGCGGAAATAAAACGGAGCATCTTCCTTATGACACGCTCTCACCTGATCTGCAAAATCCGATTTCCAGACAGCCGCCGCCATCTGTGCCGGTGTCCCGGTAAGTCTGCCGTCCGTATCCACAAAAAACAGCAGTTCGCGGTAAGTTCTCAATCTGGTAAACGGCCGTAGTTCTGACGTTTCCACCTGCACGCCAAGGGGGTGCAGACTCACCCTGCGGCGCACGGTTGCCGGCAGTTCGTCGATTTCGAAAAGCGTCGCCTCACGCTGTTCATGGTTGGTCGTAAGCAGTATCTTATGCGCTTCCTTCCAGCCCACAAAGGTGTGCTCTGTGGCTCCGCACAACGCAAGAATATTTTTCTCCAGTGCGCGGATTTCCTCCCCGATATGCTTTTTCTCGTTCTCGGCAACGTCCATTGCGGTAAGCACCGCAAGGCGCGCGCGGTATGCATCAAGATATTCCTCTGCCCCTATTTTCCCAAGGGCGGTGAGATATGCACTTTTTACAAAAAGTGTCTGCTCGCTCTCATAAGCGCTCCACAACGCCCCTGCCGCATCGGCAAGCTCCATATCGCCCAGCAAAAGTGCCGCGTTCTTGCGTGTCTTTGCATCTTCACTTGCAAGCAGGTCAATGAGAATTTTTCCGTCTCCTGCCAACTGCAAAAAGTGCGCAAGACCTTCCTGATTTTTGATAATTCCCCGTATCAGGCTTAAGTTCTCCCGCACATTTATATTCTGCTTTATCTCTTCGTAATACTTTTCCAACATGTTGTTTCCTCGGACCCTATTGATACTGGTATTCTACTTTATTTCCTCGGTTTTGGCAATACCGTACGTGTCGATATATGTCAGTAAGTCCTGCTTGAATGTCTCCCACGCGCCCTCATTTTCCACATAATATTTCGGGCAGTTTTTCCCCGTCACATCGTAGTGGCGGATCACATCGTCTGTGGTCAGATCATAGCGCCCCATCAGCCAGGTCACAAGATGCACCAGAGACTGATATGTCTCATCGGTAAACTTTCCGGTCTCGTCCGGGATACAACATTCCACGGAAATCGTATCGTTATTCCTGTCATTCGATGCGTAGGCAATCTCGTTACAGGGGATACACTGCACGATTTCCCCTGATATTCCCACCACAAAATGACTGCTGGCGTATGTCTCCCCGGAATCCTTAAGTCCTTCAAAATAGCTGCGGTTCTGCTCCGCTGTCGTCCCCGGGTTCGCCGTATAGTGGATCACGATCCCGTTGACCTGCTCTAACGCCGTACCTGGTCTGGAGTATTCATTATAAGTCAGCAGTTCCACACGAAAATCCGGTGCATCTGCGATATACTTTGTCTCATCCGGCTGCAGCGTCTCCTCCGTCGCCTGTTTCTGCTGCAGATAGTGCACGCCCAACACAATAGCCGCCGCAAGTACCGTAAAAACAAGCACCATAAGGAACCTGCGGATGCGTCTCTTGCGGCGCTGTTTTTTCCGGCGAAGCTCTCTGCGCTGACGCGCCCTTCGCTCCTCATAACGTTTTCTCTCTTCTTCAGTTCGGATTTCTTCTCTTGTTTTCATATTATGCACAATTTTTCTCTTTTATTTTTAGTTATTATTCTAT
>CAVCFM010000506.1:1765-6294 GCA_963601305.1 bacterium
ATTTTCGTCCTTTTTGTTGATTTTGTCTAATACGAGTGCTATACTCGTCATGAACAAAAAAAGGAGGTGTCAGATATGTATTATGCAATTGATCCTGCCATGAGTTATGCAGACGCAGTTCTCTACTACAGCAAGTACATCAAAGAGGCAAAAGCTCAGGGCAAAAAGCCAGTATCTTTCCTGCATTTCATTACCGGAAGATTCTAGAAGTCGGTTGACATACCGGTTAGCTGTCATCAGCTATCTGGTGATGCGTCACCCGGCTTTTTTTCTTTCACATCTGCTTCACTCTGTTCTTATAGTACAACACCTTACAATTTCTGTGTTTTAAAACTTTCTTAATTTCCAATCTGACCAAGCAGCGCCTTTACCGAAAATACTTCTTCAAATTGAAACTCCTCCGCCAGAAGCTCCATATTTTCCTCCGAGTGTTCCACTTCCTTGGAATAGATTTTTGCATTTATAATGCGGTCTGCAAGGGTAAATGTTCCCTGATTTTTCAGGTACCGCATAATATCCATATCCCGTATCACCAACACACTTGCCACTGCAAACTGCGCCTTCTGCCGGATATTTGCATCATAATAAGCCCGCATAAAATACCGGTCGGTAAAGTATACCAGCAGATGCTCATACTCGTATTCCCGCTCTCTCTGATTTTCCAAAAATGCCCTCCGGCTTGTGAGATAATTCTCCGCGGTAAACGTATCCCGCAAATCCCGTTTTACCTGCTCCCAGGTTCCATCGAGCACTTCCAGCTTGTCATAGCTGTCCAGCCTTGCAAGAAAATCCTCATATGCCTGCGCCTCACTCGCCCCTGACACGCTCCCTGCTTCCAGCAACACTCCCTCATCCGCCACGCTGTCCACTGCAAGCAATGCTCTCTCATCCGGCACACTGTCCACTGCAAGCTGCCCGCTCCTGCCCGGCACATCCAGGGCACGCTGCATCCGCTCGCAGTAGCACAGATACTCCGCCGCGCGCACGAACACCGGCTTGCTGCGGTTCTGTAAGATGGCAGTCGCCTCCGCGCGGATCTGTTCTAGCTCCGAGGCTTCTGCCCAGAGTTCACAATCCTCCTCGTCATAGTCAGTCGCTTCCCCGTCAAGTTCAATTGCTTCGTCGTCCGTGCCCGCCGTTTCGTCTAATGTTTCCCCGTCATGGATTTCCGCGAAGTCCTCGCAGACTTCCCGCTCATTCCAGGTGATTTTTTCCGGATTAGAGAACACGAGTCTGCCCACCTCCTCGCAGGATAACGACAGCACCTTCTCCCGTACATTCTCATACTCCATCGTAAAGCGCGGGAACTCTGTACAGACCTCGCTTAAGGCTTCCTCCCCCAGTTCCATGCAGATATCGCAAAGCTTATGTTCATTCAAGAACGGACACCATCCATTCTCCCGCAGGGTAAAATGAGTTACCGGCTCCTCGAAATCCTCGCCGTCCATCGGGTTCTCGTCGCCGCCCGCAAGGCTCTCGTCCTCGTCTGTCACCATGTGCTCCTTCAGTCTTTTTCCAAAGCTTCCCTCCACGCTCCGGTAATAATCTGCCGTGTCTTCGTCAATGTCAATCTCCCAGCCGATACAGCAGCTGTCCTGACACTTGTCCGCGATGCAGCGAAATTTATCATAATAAGATGGTACACGAAAAATCATTATGTTCTCCTTTGCAATAAACAATCGTAATAGATGCTTGCGAAACTACCTTAATATGGTAATTTTGCATGCAATTCATACACTTCAATTTTTGAAAATAGTACATGATATTTTTATGTAAAATACTGTATATTTCCCGTGCTTCCACTCAGGTGCCCCACAGTGCTGACTGTTCCGCCACGGAATTTCCATCGGATGATTTTTGACTTTTTACGATGGGCTGCTGTCTTTTAGAGGTTCGAACACCCCAAAGCGTAAATGTTCGCCGAAACAGCCGACATGCATTTTCGCAGACCTTTGTATATTGCTTGGAAGGTCCGTGAAGCATGTCGCCTCCCGGCGGACATCCGCATCGGGCTGTCGAACGCCTAAAAGAGCACAGCCTTCAAATACCAAAATCCGTCCGGGAATTTCTCGCGGCGTCACAGATGCCCTGCGAAACACATTGCGTGGAATGCACAGGATATCTACATGTTCCTATAAAATATTATGCCATATTCCATGTTCTGAATTATATAAGTTGCATGCAAAATTTCTACATTATGATAGTTTCACAATTACCCACAAACTGTCTGTATTCATCATACCTGAAAACGTTTTTTTGTCAATGCCACCTCTGCCTCTGCTGCACAGTCTCCTCCACCGGCGCGCTCTGCCTTGCTCCGGAGAGAAGGATTAGCAGTTCATGTGCCAGCAGCGGTGTCGATGCCAGCCCAAGCAAAAGCATCCAGTCTGTCAACGCCAGCTGACAGGTTCCGAATAATGCGATAAAATAAGGGATTTCCGTCACAACCATCTGAAGTCCGATTCCAACGGCAAACGCTGCCAGCATCAGATGATTTTCGAGATGGTTCATCTGGAAAAAGGAAGTCTCCACATCCCGCATGCCGATCGCATGGAACAGCTGCGCCATTCCAAGCACGGTAAATGCATAGGTCTGGCACCGCCCCAGCACCACTTCGTTTGATAAAATCTGCCGGATCCCGTCCACGGTCACGGCTTTCCCATTTGCCATCAGAAGCCCGATGGGAAGCTGCAAAAATGCCACCATACTGATTGCCGCAATAAGCCCCCCATAAAAACAGGTACATCCCAGTCCACCGCCTGCAAACAGGCTCTCCGATTTATCGCGGGGAGGCCGGTCCATAAAGTTCCGCTGCCCCGATGCATCGATTCCAAGCGCCAGTGCCGGCAGGGAGTCGGTGATCAGGTTGATCCACAGAATGTGGCTGGATTTTAACGGTGAGGCAAGCCCCAGCGCCACCGCCGCAAGCATCGTGATAATCTCCCCGAAATTGGATGAGAGAAGGAAAATGACCGACTTTTTGATGTTCTCATAGATGCACCGCCCCTGGGCAATTGCCTTTGTGATCGTTGCAAAATTATCGTCCGTCAGCACAATATCCGCAGCGCTTTTCGCCACGTCTGTTCCCGCCATTCCCATGGCGATTCCCACGTCTGCCGCCTTTAGGGACGGGGCATCGTTGACGCCATCCCCCGTCATCGCCACGACCTCCCCGTTTTTTTTGCATGCATTGACAATGCGCACTTTATGCTCCGGCGACACATGTGCAAATACTTTCGTGTGTCTCATGCGCGCTGCCAGCTCCGTATCGTCCATGCAGGAAAGCTCCTCGCCGGAGAGACATTCTTCCTTGGAATCCGCAATGCCGATCTCCCTTGCAATGGCAAGTGCCGTATCCATCCGGTCTCCGGTGATCATCACCGTCCGCACCCCGGCGCGCCTGCACTCCGCAACCGCCCCCGGCACCTCCGGCCGCACCGGGTCCGCCATTCCCGCAAATCCCAGAAACGTCAGCCCGTTTTCGGCTATCTCTATGGCATCCTCCCGCATTGCCACTGCCAAAACCCGCAATCCGTTGTTTGCGAATTGCTCCAGCGCCTGGTTCAGCTTTCCCTGCCGTTCCGGCGTCAGCGGCTGCCTCGTTCCTTTTTCCCAGACGTACCGGCAGCGCTCCATAATCTCATCCGGTGACCCCTTCGTATACGATATCCCGTGCGCACCTTCCTGGTGCAGCGTCGTCATCATCTTGCGCTCGGAGTCAAACGCCAGCTCCCCCTTCCGCGGCAGCCGCTCCTCTAATTTTTCCCGGTACATCTCATAAAATGCCGCCATATCCAGCAGCGCCAGCTCCGTGGGGTCACCTCTGCGCTCCCCCTCTGCCAAAGATGCATCGTTGCACAAAGCCGCGCCATACAAAAAATGTTTTTCTGTATTTTTATCCAGCTCGCGCGCTCCCTTGATCTGTCCGTCCACGTAGCAGCGGGTCACGGTCATACGGTTCTGTGTCAGCGTCCCCGTCTTATCGGAACAAACCACACTGACGCAGCCAAGCGTCTCCACACTCGGCAGACGTTTTACCACGGTATTGACCTCCACCATCCGGGACACGCTGAGCGCCAGCACCATCGTCACGATCGCCGGGAGTCCTTCCGGCACTGCTGCTACCGCCAGCGAGATTGCAGTGATCAACATCTCCCCCACGTTGCGCTTCTGTAATACCGCCATAAAAAACAGGAGCACGCACAAAAAAATAGAGACTGTGCCAAGGACTTTTCCCAAGTCCGCCAGTCTCTTTTGTAACGGTGTCATCTCGTTTTTGGAATTCTGTATCATCCGGGCGATTTTCCCGATCTCGGTATCCATTCCGATCGCCACCACAACGCCCTCACCTCTGCCGTATGTCACATTGGTTGTCATATAGGCTTTATTTTTATCTGTCTCGTTTTTGGACACCGGCACTGCCTCTCCGGTCAGTGCCGATTCCTCAATTTTTAAATTAACGGTCTGCGTCAGCTCCAGATCCGCTGGCACCTGACATCCCGCCGCCAACACCATGATAGCCCCGACTT
>CAVCFM010000506.1:6304-8944 GCA_963601305.1 bacterium
CGCTGGCACCTGACATCCCGGCTCCAACCCCACGATATCCCCGACTTCGAGGTTCGCAGCCGGGATTTCTTTTATATGTACGCCATCCTTCACGAACGCATGGGGACTCGTCAGTGCCTTTAGCGCTGCAAGCGCCTCTCTGGCACGTCCCTCCTGCACCATTCCCACGAAGGCATTCACAAAAACCACCGCAAGTATGATCACCATATCTCCGAATTCCCGTAAAAGCAGCGAAATTGCCGCCGCCACAAACAGGATGAAAATCAGCGGGTCATTCAGCTGCGCAAAAAATGTTTCCAGCGCAGATGCCTGCCGCTCCTCCTCTAGGACATTGCGTCCCCGCACCTTATCATCCATCGGCACTTTTTGTTCTCCTGCCATATCCGATTCTCCTATCTATAAGTTTTCGCTGATATGGTAATATATGCGGACATGCTTAGGGTTATACCAAAAAGTGTTCATGCTTTTAACAAGGTTTAAAATACATATCTGGTGAGCCGGTCAAATGCCTCAACCACCTGACTGTACGGCAACGCCAGATTCATGCGGATCGCATACGGTCTGTGGAACGGTCTGCCGTCCTGCCAGATAACGCCCACCTCATAGCCTGCGCGCAGCAGATCATCCAACGATTTGTCGTGCTCTTTGCACCACTCTTCGCAGTCGAGGTAAAGCATATAAGTTCCCTCCGGTTTTGCCAGTGAGACGCCCGGTATATTTTTGCAAATATAGTCGTATGCATAATTTACATTTTTGCTCAAGGTCTCGCACAGCTCATCTACCCACTGGCTGCCCTCTTTGCGGTATGCCCCCATCAGTGCGTGCATGGAAAGCACGTTGCACTCGTTGTAGTGCGACAGGGAGGACTGTTTTTCCACACGGTGTCTTATGTAAGAATTGTATATGATGTGATAAGAACCAACCAGTCCTGCCAGGTTAAATGTCTTCGACGGGGCATAGACTGCCACGGTGCGCTGCGCCGCATCCTCCGATACCGACTGCGTCGGGGTATGCTTATGACCGTTCAACAGGATATCCGACCAGATCTCATCCGAGATAACTATACAGTCATTTGCCTTGTAAATCTCCATCGCCTTCTCAATCTCCCAGCGCTCCCAGACGCGTCCGGTCGGATTGTGCGGGGAACAGAAAATCGCAGCGTGGATCTTGTTCTCTTTTAACTTGCGGTCCATATCCTCATAGTCCATGCGCCACACGCCCTGTTCATCCCGCTTTAACTCGCTGTGAACGATATCGTAACCGTTGTTCTCTAAGGACATGGTAAAACCGATGTACGTCGGTGCATGCACCAGAACCTTATCTCCTGCGGAGCAGAATGCGTTCAATGTGGAGATCACGCAGCCCAGCACACCGTTTTCATAGCCGATGGCCTCCTTCGTCAGCCCCTCCACGCCATTGCGCTCCTTCTGCCAGTCGATGATTGCCTGATAATACTCATCCCGCAGTGAAAAATAACCAAACGCCGGATGCTTTGTCCGCTCGATGATTGCCTCGGTGATCGTAGGCACCGTCGCAAAGTTCATATCTGCAACCCACATCGGCAGGCGTGAAAATCCTTCCTTTATCTCTACGTCCTTATAAGGAATCATATCTACCGCGATGGAATCCTTACCGACTCTGTCCATAATTGATGTAAAATCGTATTTCATTCGTGTCATTCTCTCTTTCTACTATACCCGATAGATATAATTTTCTTTACGCGGCTTTGCTGCAGGAAGTTCGCCATCACGGTATCCCAGAATACAGTGTCCGATGCCGACATAGTTTCCTTTGATTCCCCACTTCGCGAGAAGCTCCTTGCCCTCCTCGCTCTCAAACACTTCCTTTGCACGGTGTATCCAGCAGGAATCCACACCGACTGCGTATGCTGCGTTCAAGAGGTTCCCCATAACCAGGCTTCCGTCTTCCAGATAGGTTCCCCTGTCAGCATCGGCAAGTACGACAATGACTGTCGGTGCCCCATAGAACGGATCTCCATGATTCCCCATTACGTCTGCATTCATCCTGGAAAGCTTATCAATTGTGGCTTTATCCTGCACCACTACCATGATCGGCGACTGCATGCCCATTCCTGTCGGCGCATACTCACCGGCTTTTAAAATCTGCTCCAACTGCTCATCCTTAATCTGTTCTGATTTATATTTGCGCACGCTTCTGCGCTCTGTCAGACATTTGATAACTTCGTTCATGTACCTTCCTCCCTGTTTTCAGTCTCTGGTACTATTGTACTTCCATTTGAGAGATTTCTCAATCCCCTTTCCCTGTCAGTTTTTCCCTGTCATGACGGAAATAAACTGAAAACGGTTATCCAGACGCTCACCGATAATTCCCACAACCTTGCCCATGGTAAACGCTGCAAGAATTGTTCCGATGCCAAGTCCATCCAGATGCCCCAGGAAAATGCCGGTCAGTCCTGCGGTGACTGCCAGACAGGTCACATCAAAGCCGATTTTGATCTTCGGATAGCTGACGCCCGTAATATCTGCCAGCTCCCGCGGGAAAAGGTCCGTCGGAATGATCGGCAGTCCACAGCGGTTAGATAACGCAATTCCGATACAGATCAGTACATAGCTGATGATAAAATACAAAATGCAGAGTCCGAGGCTTTTCGGCAATGCC
>CAVCFM010000507.1:0-3201 GCA_963601305.1 bacterium
CGCATAAAGTTCTCCACATACTCCGGTTTTCCTGCAAAACGCTTGCGCAGCTCCGGGTTTTGGGTCGCAATACCCGCCGGGCAGGTGTCTAAGTTACAGACACGCATCATGACACATCCTAAGGTCACAAGCGGCGCTGTTGCAAAACCGAATTCCTCCGCGCCGAGCAGTGCAGCGGTTGCCACATCACGGCCGCTCATCAGTTTTCCGTCTGTCTCAATGCGCACTTTATTGCGCAGTCCGTTCATGATCAGAGTCTGATGGGTCTCTGCAAGTCCTAACTCCCATGGAAGTCCGGCATTGTGGATCGAGCTTGACGGTGCAGCTCCGGTACCGCCGTCATAACCGGAGATCAGTACCACCTGCGCTCCCGCCTTTGCAACACCGGCTGCAACGGTACCGACGCCCGCCTCAGAAACCAGTTTCACAGTAATCCTTGCATCACGGTTTGCATTCTTCAGATCGAAGATCAACTGTTCCAAGTCCTCGATGGAATAGATATCGTGGTGTGGTGGCGGTGAGATTAAGGACACGCCCGGTGTGGAAAGTCTGGTCTTGGCAATCCACGGATATACCTTTTTGCCCGGCAGATGTCCGCCTTCGCCCGGTTTTGCTCCCTGTGCCATCTTAATCTGGATCTCCTCCGCACTGACTAAGTACTGGCTGGTCACACCGAAACGTCCGGATGCCACCTGTTTGATGGCGGAGCAGCGGTTTACCTTACTGTTCTTGCTGGCAATACGCTCTGCGTCCTCACCACCTTCACCGGAGTTGGATTTGCCGTGGAGGCGGTTCATCGCGATCGCCAATGTCTCGTGTGCCTCCTGTGAGATGGAACCGTAGGACATTGCACCGGTCTTAAAGCGTCTCACGATCGAGTCCACACTCTCCACTTCCTCGATCGGCACACCTTTTTTCGGATAGTTAAAGTCCATCAGACCGCGCAGTGTGATCTGCTGCTCTTCCTTGTTGACTAACTCTGTGTACTGCTTGAACAGCTCATAGTCCCCGCGCTTCGTGGACTCCTGTAACAGATGGATCGTTGCAGGATTGTAAAGATGCGGGTCAGCTCCGCTTCTCATCTTATGACGGCCTCTGCTCTCAAGCGTCAGGTCTGTCTCAAGTCCTAACGGGTCATAAGCTGCGGAATGAAGCTGGTTGACATCCTCCTCGATATCCTTGATCGTGATACCGCCGATACGGCTTACCGTATTGGTAAAATATTTGTCGATGATCTCCTTGTCGATTCCGATCGCCTCAAAAATCTTCGAGCCCTCGTAAGACTGGATCGTGGAAATACCCATCTTGGAGGCAATTTTTACAATACCGTTCAAAATGGCTGCATTGTAATCCTCAATGGCTGCGTAGTAATCCTTGTCGAGCATATGCTCATCCACTAACTGTTTGACCGTATCCTGCGCCAGATATGGGTTAATGGCACAGGCGCCGTAGCCCAGCAGTGTCGCAAAATGATGCACCTCTCTCGGCTCGCCGGACTCTAAGATCATCGCAACCGAAGTTCTCTTCTTCGTGCGCACCAGATGCTGCTGCAATGCGGAAACTGCAAGCAGTGACGGGATTGGCACATGGTTCTCATCGATGCCGCGGTCGGAAAGGATAAGGATATTCGCACCGTCACGGTATGCACGGTCTGCCTCCACGCAGAGGCGGTCTAAGGCTTTCTCTAAGCTGGTGTTCTTATAATAGGTAATCGGAATAATCTCGACCTTAAAGCCGTCCACCTTCATGGCTTTGATCTTCATCAGATCGGTGTTGGTCAAAATCGGGTTATTTACCTTTAATACCTTGCAGTTCTCCGCCCGCTCCTCCAAAAGGTTGCCGTCCTCACCGATATAGACCGTGGTGGAGGTGACAACTTTTTCACGGATGGAGTCGATCGGCGGATTTGTCACCTGTGCAAAAAGCTGTTTGAAATAATTAAACAACGGCTGGTGGTCGCTCGCCAATGCTGCCAGCTGCGTGTCAATACCCATTGCAGATGTGCCCTCTCCGCCGGTCTTTGCCATCGGAAGGATCGCCTCACGCAGGGATTCATAAGTATAGCCGAACGCCTTCTGCATCCTCTGTCGCTCTTCCTTGGTGTACTCCGGCACACGCTCATTCGGGATCTTAAGATCGCTTAAATCTAACAGGTTGCGGTCTAACCACTCACCGTAAGGCTGCTTGTTCGCGTAAGTCTCTTTCAGTTCATCGTCGTCGATCACCTTGCCCTGCACGGTGTCCACCAGAAGCATCTTGCCCGGACGAAGTCTCTCTTTTACCTTGATCTTCGTCGGGTCAATCTCTAACACGCCCACCTCGGAGGATAAGATCAGATAATCATCATCGGTGATATAATAGCGCGACGGACGCAGACCGTTTCGGTCAAGCACTGCTCCCATCAGATCTCCATCGGAAAACAGAATCGATGCCGGTCCATCCCACGGCTCCATCATCGTCGCATAATACTGATAGAAATCTTTTTTCTTCTGGGACATGATACGGTTATTCGCCCATGGCTCCGGGATCATGATCATCACCGCAAGCGGCAGCTCCATGCCACTCATCACAAGGAACTCTAACGTGTTATCCAGCATTGCGGAGTCTGAACCCTCGGTATTGATGACCGGAAGTACCTTCTGCAACTCGCCTTTCAAATGCTCGGATTCCATCGTCTCCTCGCGGGCAAGCATCTTGTCCGCATTACCCTTGATCGTATTGATCTCACCGTTATGTACGATAAAACGGTTCGGATGTGCACGCTCCCAGCTCGGATTCGTGTTCGTCGAGAAACGAGAGTGCACCGTTGCGATTGCTGACTCGTAATCCTTATCCTGTAAATCTGCAAAGAACAGACGAAGCTGTTCTACTAAGAACATTCCCTTGTATACGATCGTTCTGCTCGAGAGAGATACCACGTAGGTATCGTCGTTGGACTGTTCAAACACACGTCTTGCCACGTAGAGCTTCCGGTCAAAATCAAGTCCCTTTGCCACATCTGCGGGACGCTTCACAAAACACTGCATAATATACGGCATGCAGTCCGCTGCCTTCTGTCCAAGCTTGGTCGGGTCAGTCGGCACTTCTCTCCAGCCTAAAAACTCCATGCCTTCCTTGCCTACGATAACCTCAAACATCTTTTTGGCACGATTGCGCTTCAGTTCGTCCTGTGGGAAGAAAAACATACCCACGCCGTAATCC
>CAVCFM010000508.1:0-3146 GCA_963601305.1 bacterium
AGTCAAGGCTTTTGAGACAAAGGCTGCCATCGAAGACGGAGCTACCGAGGTAGATATGGTCATCAATGTAGGCGCCTTGAAGGATAAGAAATACGATTATGTGAAAAATGAGATCAAGACATTAAAAGAGGTCTGCGGCAAGGACATCACACTCAAAGTGATCATTGAGACCTGCCTTCTGACTGATGAGGAGAAGGTAAAAGCATGTGAGCTGTCCAAGGAGGCAGGCGCTGATTTCGTGAAGACTTCTACCGGATTTTCTACTGGCGGAGCAAAGGCTTCTGATGTGGCATTGATGCGCAAGACTGTTGGCGCCGATATGGGCGTGAAAGCTTCCGGCGGTATCCACTCTGCCGAGGAGGCACAGGCAATGATCGATGCAGGTGCAAATCGTCTTGGAACAAGTGCGACACTGGCAATTATCGGAAAGTAGTATCTGGAGGCAGTATGAACACAATTTTAATCGGAATTGCAGGTGGAACAGGAAGCGGAAAGACCACTTTAGCAGATAAATTAGTAGATAATTTTGGCAATGATGAGGTAAGTATTCTGCGCCACGACAGTTACTATAAGCGACATGATAATATGACTTACGAGGAGCGCAGCCAGTTGAATTATGACCATCCGGATGCGTTTGATACGGAGCTGCTCTGCGAGCATATCCGTAAATTAAAAGCCGGCGAAGCTGTGGAGATGCCGGTATATGATTACACGATCCACAATCGCTCTGACGAAGTTGTGCTGGTCAATCCGGCACCGGTCATTGTGCTGGAGGGAATTCTTATTTTTGCGGAAAAGGAACTTTGTGAACTGATGGACATCAAGGTATTTGTGGATACCGATGCAGATGTGCGGATTTTGCGAAGGATCGTAAGGGATGTCAAGGAACGCGGACGTTCCCTTGACAGTGTCATCACACAGTACCTTACGACTGTAAAGCCAATGCACGAGCAGTTCGTGGAGCCGAGCAAACGCCGGGCAGATATCATTATCCCGGAGGGCGGCGAGAATGTCGTTGCACTGGATATGTTAATTCAGCGCGTGCGCAAACATTTGAATGGAATATAAGCGGCCATTTCTTTATAACCCATTTCACTTGGGTGTAAGTGGTCGCCACTATCAAATCCGTTGGCAAATGCCAGCGGATTTTTTGTGTCCCGGAGAGCGGCATCGAAATCAATGCAGCCGTCCGCATCCGTCTGGGTCCGCATCCAGTCATTGACGGCGCTGCGCAGATCTTCCCGGAATGGGGCGTAGGTGCGCCAGCCTAAGATAGGAAGGAGTGTGCCCAGATAGACCTGGTAGTCTAGCTTTTTGGCTTCCTCGATATACCATTTTAAGCCGTCGATCAGTTCGTCTGCCGTGGGAAGGTCGCTCATGGGACGGAATGGATTGACGTCTGTGCCCACCGGGTGGATGATATCGTTGATTCCCTGCTGAATGAGAATAATGTCTGCTCCTTCGGTGGGCACTTCGTGAGGAAAGCGGTTGCTGCCTTTTAGGCCGTAAGAGTCATAGGTGATACAATCATACTGGCGCAGAATTCTTGTCCCGCTGGCTGCACGGCGTATGACGGCTGTGTCTGTGATCCCTGCCTCCTGCAGGCGCAGGGTCAGATAATCCGGCCAGGACTGGGCAGTGATGGAGTCACCGTAGCAGATAACGGTGTGATTTTCCTGCGCAGTCAGAATGGAAATGTTGCTTAAAAAGTAAAACCAGCTCGTAGTCTTACTGGTGGAGAGGGCAAGTGCCGGGGCATTTGTCTGGTCTCCGAGAGAAAAGTATCCCTTGGACAGCGGACCGCTGATATATACAGCGGACTGCATCTGCGTGTAGTCGGAGAAGTACAGGCTGACACACAGGGTACTTTTTGCAGTCACCGGAAACGGGATCGCATCGCTTTCAATGCGGCTGCCGGCTGCGAGGGTGACAGAGGTATTCCCATCAAATGTGACGGTATGTATGCTTGCAGGGTCTACGGGGCAGGCAAGCGTCAATTTTTCGGTGATGGATTCTGTGGAACAGGCAACCGTGACGCGGTCGATGGTGACTGCCTCGGTACCACAATAATTGTCTAAGGTAAATTTTAAGGCGTCTCCGGAAAATGGGGCAAAAATGGGATAGCGCAATGTGATATCCTTTGCATATCCCTCCGGGCGGTGTTCCGCGATAGAAACCGCATTTCCCCACATGGAAACCCATTTGTTATCACTCATAATATCCTCCAGATAAAGATTTTTTTTGCTTTCGTATTCTGCGTTATTATAATAGAAAACAGACAAATTTTCCAGTATTATTATAATCTCACTTGTCCTTTGCGTGGGAAATTGGTATAATCAGTCATATGTGAAATAAAAAAGAGAGGATTATATTATGGGAGAGACAGACAATAAGCGTATGCTAATCCTGTTCGGAGTGATCGTTGCCGCATTGGCGGTTATCCTGATTTCGATTCTTAGTCTTAAGATCCCGGCAGTTCCGGTTTGCGTCATCGTATTGATCGAGGCGGCATTAGCAGTTTGCCTGCATGATGTGCCAATCTGGCTGCATGGTCTTGTGGTACTTGCAGAGATTATTGCCGGTATTTTGACGGGTGGAACAATATTTATGATACTTTGCGCTGCGATGTATCTTGTGGGGATACTTTCACTTCGTTTCTGGAATATGTGATCACTTGTTTTGCGGGGAGGACTTTTACAGCTATGGTAAAAGTCCTCTTTTGCATAAAATCGGAGCAGGAAAGAGTAGGAGGCGTTATGGAACGGATACTGGTATTTAGTTCGCGGGAGATATGTTACCGTTCAAGTAATTTTTTTGCAAATCAGATTGGTGCGGCGTTTGAAAAGTTAGGCTATCAGACCGATGTCTGCGAGATGTCGCCGGAGGATGATCTCGACGCGGTGTTAGAGCCGCTGCTGGATAAAAAATACCGGCTGATCTTAGACTTTAACTCAAGGCTGCCGCATCTGGAGATGGACGATGGGGTACCGTTTTTAGATTGCCTTGACGGACCGTTTTTTGACTATATTGTGGACCATCCACTGTTTCATCACAACGGCCTTGCAACCAAAGCGAAAAACATGCATGTGCTTGTCTTAGATGAGGCGCAGCGGGATTATGTGCAGACGTATTACCCGAATGTGGCG
>CAVCFM010000509.1:0-2609 GCA_963601305.1 bacterium
GTGACATACGGATGGCATTAAAGCCTGCCTCTTTCAAAGTCTTGACTCTGCGGTACTCTGCATCGTAGTGTGTAGCCGCACCGAGCACTCCGCTGTCGTGATGGATACATGCACCGCGCAGTTTTACGCTCTTGCCGTTGACGCGGAGTCCATGCTTTACATCCACCGAAAGGGTGCGGATTCCAAATGTAACCGTATCTTCATCGATGCGCTCACTGCCATCCCACAGTGTGCAGCGCATCTGATACAGGTATGGTTTCTCCTCACACCAGCATTTGGGCTGCTCCACAAAAATTCTTGCCAAAAGCCCTCGCTCCTCGCCCTCAAAGACAGCAAACGGCGCATCTTCTTTTCCAACTACTGCGCCCTCCGCGTCTAACACCTCTGTCACAAGGCGCAGATTTTTGTATGTACTGCATCGGTTCTTCACGACTGTATTTACCACTAACAGGGCTCCGTCTTCCCCGAGGGTCTCGGTGGTGACACGAAGCTCATCCGGCACCAGATAAGTCTCGCCTGCCTCAAGCAGATAGACATCACGGTAGATACCGCCACCGCTGTACCAGCGGCTGTTCGGCATCGCTCCGTTTCTTACCTGCACACGGATCTCATTCTCCTGTCCGTAGCGCAGATGGTCGTTTAATTTTACCTGAAAACCGGAGTATCCGTAAGGTCGCTTCGCTGCCAGCTCCCCGTTGACATAGACCATGGCGTTCATATAGACACCCTCAAACTTTAACAGCAGTGTTTTATGACGGTCTGCCTCCTCTGCCCGGAACATGTGGACGTAGTTGTATACCTCCCCATCGCGGAATCCTGTGTTGCCGCCGTTTGGGCTGTCCGCATGCGCCTCGTTTTCTAACATCGCGTCGTGCGGCAATGTCACTGTTTTTGCCTGCTCCGGCACATTCCACACCAGTGCGAACGAATTTTTATCCACCCAGAACTTCCAATCTTCATTATACTTTGTGTACTTCATACCTTTCTCCCTTCTCTACATCAACTGTATGTCACGCTGCCCATCTCTGACAGACAGCGTATTTTTACTCTGCGACGAAATACTGCGCTTCCTGCTCTTTTAACGGCTTAAAATATCTGCCCACCGTATCCAGATGCAGATGGAGCCATTCACGCCCCATTTTGGCATCCCCTGCCTCTATCGCCTGAATGATCTTCTCGTGTTCCTCCATGATCTCCTGCATACGCGCTTCTGTCCGGATCTCAAAATTGCGCCAGCGCCGGATGTGAATGTACGGATCTGAGATCAGCTTTGTCACATTCGGCTTGTCGATGGCGTCTAACAGCGACTCGTGAAAAATATTGTCGATCGCATAAAATTCATCGCTGTAATTGATCCCACGGGGAAGATTTCTCTGTGCCTCCAATGCCTGTCTTAGTCTGCCAACGACCTCGCTCCGGTCTTCCATCTCCATGATCCGGCACAGCGCTTCCTGCTCCACAGACTCACGCAGATATAAAATATCCCCAATGTACTTCATGTCGATCAGGCTGACATAGGTTCCGCGCTGGGGATACACCTCCACCAACCTACGCTGTTTTAAACTGGTCAGCGCATTGCGCACCACATGTCTGGTCACACCGTAGCATTTGCACAACTCGTTCTCACTCAGCCGCGTACCCGGCATATATTCTAATTTTTCTATCTTCAGACATAAATCCACATAAATGTCTTCGCTTGTTATCATCTTATTATGCTGTAAATCCATGCCGTCACTCCATTTCTATGATTTTTCCCGGATTTAAAATGAGGTTCGGGTCAAACGCCCGCTTGATGTTCTGATACAGCTCATAGACCTCATCCCCCACAAATTCCCTCAGATACTGGATCCTTCCGTTGCCGATCCCATGCTCGCCGGAAAGCTGTCCGCCTAACTCTTTGCTCTTGGCATACAACGCCCGAAGCACTTCATCGGTGGTACGCTTCCACTCTTCATCGGTCAGGTCATCCCGCAAGATCTCAGTGTGGATGTTGCCGTCTCCGGCGTGCCCTACCGTGATGATGCGCACCCGGTGTCTTGCGCCGATCTCTTTGGCTGCCAGCACGTATTCTGCGATCTTACTTCTCGGCACAACCACATCGCACTCTTCCTCGCTGGTGGTATCCGCCTTCATTCCCTCAAGCACAGCGCCTCTGACGCTCCACACGGAGGAGATGCGCTCCTCGGTATTGCACAGCAGTACGTCCAGGGCACCGCAGGCAAAACAGATATCTGCCGCCGTATCACAGTCCGCTTCCACTGCCGCCTTCGAGCTTCCATCGATCATAATGATCAGATATGCCCTGCCACTGTGGTCCGGAAATGCTCTGCCGAGCTGACGCTCCACGATCTCTAACAGTTCCTCCTCGATGAATTCGATCGCAGTGGGCACCACCGTACTGTTTAACAGTTTCGGCACAGTGCTGATGCATTTTTCGATGCTGTCGTAGGGAACGACTAAGCTGTAGGAACAGTTTGGCGCTGCGATCAGCTTTAACGTGATCTGCGTCACCACTGCAAGGATTCCCTCGGAACCCACCAGCAGATCCTTGACATCAAGCCCGGTGGTGTTTTTTACGACGTTGCTGCTGAGATTCACGATGTTGCCAT
>CAVCFM010000510.1:0-2902 GCA_963601305.1 bacterium
CTTTCGTCCCCGGCTTTCCAATCAGTACCACTTTGACCTGATAATTCACTTTTGCCGCTAACTTTTTTGCCTCGCCGATCAGCTCGTACACCACCGGGTGTACCCTGCCATTTTCCTGTTCTCCGTAGACCAATATATCGCGCCACAGGCTCTTGTCCGCAGAACCTGCCTTCTGCTCAAAACGGATTGCCCCTGTGGGACAGTTTTTCACACAAACACCGCACATTTTGCAGGTCTCTCCCACCTCTATGCCGGACGCCTCCATGGAAAGTGCACCAAAGGGACATTTGTTCAGACATTCCCGGCAGAGTGTGCATTTTTCCGCATCAAATTTCAGAAATCTCATAATTTACCCCCATTACTGCACAACCTTTTTTCTCTTAAGCACCGCAAAAATTCCATCCGCCACTTCCTCCGGCGTTCCGGTGAGATAACTTTTTTCTTCTCTTCCCTCCGGTGCAAACATCCGCTCCACCGATGTCGGGGAACCGATCAGCCCGTACCGGCTCAGATCCTGATCCGGCAGATCGTGAAAACTAAGGAAACGGACCTCCCGCTCCTTCGTCTCTCTCATCCTCCGGTAAGACGGCAGTCTCGGCACGGCGATGTCCCCATCCACCGTGATCAGGCACGGATAACCCATGCGCGACTTCTGTGACACGCTGCCCAGATCCTGACGCACCACAAGTTCCTTCTCATTCACGTCACAGATTTCATTGACCCATGCTGCATGTGGCAGTCCCAGATGCTCCGCAATGGCTGGTCCGATCTGCGCGGTATCTCCATCGGTTGTCTGCTTACCGCAGATGATCAGATCCGCACCGCCAAGCACCTGGATTCCCTGCGAGATCGTATACGAAGTGGCGAGCACATCGGAACCGGCGAACTTGCGGTCCGATAAAATGACGCCCTCGTCCGCACCCATCGCATATGCATCGCGTATCATCTGTTCTGCCTGCGCCGGTCCCATGGTAAGAACCGTGATCGTCCCGCCAACCTTCTCTCTGATGCGCAGCGCTGTCTCTAATCCGTATAGATCATAGGGGTTCGTCTTCGTGTCCGTTCCCGCCCGTTTTAAGGTTCCGTTTTCCGCGTCGATCTCTACCTTCGAACTCGCCGGAACCTGCTTCATACATACGATGATCTTCATGCTGCCTGTTACCCCTCCCACACATTTTTAAAATTTATAGCTTTATTGTAACATAGTGTTTCTCTATTCGCAACTAGTCGACAAGTCAACATAGTGCATTTTTCACAAAAAATTGGTGTGTTTTTATTCGCCTTCCATCAGCTTTAAATAATCGCCCTTGTCGATGTGCATCATGGAAATCTGATTCTGATGACGGCGGAACCCGTAGACACAGTCCACATTGCGGATCAGCGACTGCAAACGCTCATCCGGCACGCACACGATCAGCTGCAGATTCATTTTTCTTGCATATTTTAAGCAGACGGCGCTTCGCTCCTGGTCCATCTTGGAAAATGCCTCGTCCAGCAGCACCAGCTTGATCTTGGAATCCCGGTTGCTCTGCTGCATATAGAGCATCGCAAATCCGGCTAGAAGCGCCACGTATTTCGGGTTCTGTCCCTCACCGCCGGAGTCTCTTCCCGCCATATCGTCGACAAAATTTTCCCGGATCACATTGCCGTTTTCATCCGTCACCTGCTCAAACATGCTGAACGACAGATAGTTGCGGTAATCCGCATACTGCTCCATCTCCTTGCGCTTTGCGGCGCGCAGATGTTCGTCCTCGTCTCTCGGCGGCATGAATTTGTCGGTGAGAAGCTTGATCTTCTGCTCGTATTTCTGATAGAACGTATCCTCGCCAAAGCTCAGCTGTCCGTCAAATCCGGCATTGTCGAGGTTCTTGCTGTCTAATTCCTCCGCCATCAGCATGTCGAAGAACTGGCCGTTTTCATTTTTTGCAGGCTCAATCTTGATCTGGTAGGTACTGTCGGAGAAATTCGTCTCCCGAAGCAGCCGGTTGATCTCATATGCATGGCGCTTCGCCGCCTTGATGTCGCCGTGAATGGTCGCGATCACGTTCTCTCTGAGCCCTTTATAGACCATCTCACAGTGCTGCTCAAATTCTGCCTCATAGGCAGGCTCATAATCGGTCCTGTATTCCTCCAACAGCTTTTCGTACGCCTCGTTTGACTTCTCCGAACCGTTGAACTGGCTGGACGGATAAGCAAAAATGTAGCGGTTTCTGGAAGCGCGCAGTGTCTCTGCTTTTTCCTGCTCCATTTCGGTCAGTCTGGCTATCTCTGCATTTTTCTGATTCTTGATGGACTGTCCGGAACGGCTCTTTAACGCCTCCCACACTTCCTGTTCCATCGCCTCATCCGCCACATAGCCCTGGCTCTTTTCCTCTAGCTGCTGGCTTCTTATGGTATTCTCTCCAGAGAGCTTTTCGTGACGGCGGATCTGCTCGTTCATTTTGCTCTGATTCTCGCTTAATGCCGCCTGCATTTCCCGCATCTGTTTCTTTAGGGACTGCTCTTTTTCTTCCAGCTCTCTGTATGCACCCTCTTTTAAGGTGCGGATCGCATCCTCTAACACCAGCTTTTTCTTATTGACTTTTCTAAGCTCTGCCTCCGCCTTTGAGAGGTTGACAAAGTAGGACGGCTCGCCCTTTAAGCACTCGAAATCCCTGGCAGCCTTCAAGCGCTCGGTCATTCCTAAAAGCTCGCCGTATTCCTTCTGCAAGCGCTCCACGTCCGCCTCGTACTCCGCTAACCTTGCCTTGGAGACCTTGCCTCCGATGCAGGCGTATGTCGTGTAGTCCTTCTTTTTTAAGTGACGGAAAATAAAGTTGCTGTACGAATAGCAGTCTGGTGTCACACCGTCTCGGACCTGCTCTAACTCTTCCACCGAGCGGCACTTTATGATATGTCCCAG
>CAVCFM010000511.1:0-6740 GCA_963601305.1 bacterium
GACCATAGTTGTTGAGAGAGCCGAGACACAGGGCACAGATAATGTGCAGGAGAGTGCGGAGGCAGCCGGAACAGAGGAGCACACAGAGCAGACCACAGAGGCAGAGGCATCTGAAGAGACAACCGAGCAGGTGGAAGCTGTGACAACCGAGGAGACGGCGGATAGCAGTCAGGATGATGCAAAGGAAGAATCAACCGGGAATAACAATAACCAGAATGTCCAGACAAAGAGTGTACAGACACAGAGCACAAACACTGCGAATGGCGTTACCGTACAGAATGTTACGACGCAGACAACTGTTACAGGAACAGAGGGCACGACAGGATTTTCCAGTCAGCTAGATGTACAGAACATCATCAGACAGATTGTGGAATTCTCAAAAGTTACCGTTGGAAATACGGCGACAACGATGGAAATGCAGTTAAATCCGGAGAATCTCGGCAAGATTATGATGTCGGTTACCAGCAAAGACGGAACCGTGTCAGCGCAGATTTTTACCCAGAATGAGGCGGTAAAAGAAGCCTTAGAACAGCAGATCGTCACCTTAAAGGAGAACATGAACCAGGCGGGTGTCAAAGTAGACGCTGTTGAGGTATCTGTCGGAAGTCATGAATTCGAGCGCAACCTGGAACAGGAAGCAAAGCAGGATGAGAGACAGGCAGAGGAACAGGAAAAGGCATCGGGAAGCACCAGACGTATCAACTTAAATGAGTTAGACGAGCTTAGCGGTGTGATGTCAGAGGAAGAGAGCCTTGTGGCACAGATGATGGCAGAACAGGGCAACTCGATCGATTATACAGCATAAGAAAGGAGAAAATATGGCAATCGTAGCAACCGTTGAAAACGGAACCGTTGTAAGCAACAGCAGTACATCGGAGTCAACTACTTCTGCAAACAATGACCTGGGATATGACCAGTTCTTACAGTTGTTATGTGCAGAGATGCAGTATCAGGATCCATTGGAGCCTACCAGCAATACCGAATACGTGGCGCAGCTGGCTACCTTCTCACAGATGGAGGCAATGCTCAATGTGCAGAACAGTGTAGAGAGCAGCAAAGCAAATGATCTGGTCGGCAAATATGTCATGGTAAAAAGTACATCTTCTTCTACGGGCGAGACCACAGCTGTGGCAGGATTTGTGGATTATGTCCAGTATGAGAACAATGAGGCTTATGTCTATGTAAACGGCAGTGCATATTCACTGGATGATATCTATCAGGTGGCTGATACCGAGTACATAGAAGCAATCACGATGGCAAGTACCTTTGAATCTGCAGTGTCGGCACTTCCGGATGCAGACGATCTTACTGTCGCATACAAAGACGATGTGGAGTCGCTGACAACTTATTATAAGAGCATGAATACTTACCAGTTGTCTTATGTGAGTTCAGATACACTTACAAAGTACAAAGAGCTTGTTGCAAAGATGGAAGAGCTTACAGCTGATGACAGCTCGGATTCAGACAGCAGCACGGATTCGACAGATAGCACAGACTCAACAGATTCGACCGATGAAACAACGAGTTCGTAATTATTAGGAGATGGGTTTATGAATAAGATCAGTAACCAGTTTGCTTCCATTGAGCAGGTAACTGACCAGTATCTGAACCGAAAAAGCACGGAGGCAGTAAGCTCCGGAGGTAATATATCCTTTGAGGACATATTAAAACAGAAACAGGATGTTACTGGCAGCTGTGAGCTAAAGTTTTCCAAACATGCAACAATGCGTTTGTCGGACAGACATATCAATCTGTCGGAAGAGCAGAGTGAACGCTTGGAATCTGGCGTAATGAAAGCAAGTGAAAAAGGAATTCGGGATTCGCTCGTGTTAGTCGACTCGCTGGCATTTATTGTGAATGTTCCGAATCGCACGGTGGTGACTGCCATCGAACAGAGTGAAGCAGACAACAACATTTTTACAAATATTGACGGTGCTGTAATTGTATAGCCGGACCTTTACTGGAGGCAAATATCCCGGACTGACAGAAGGGAGAACAGCACAAGAGATTAGGAGGTCATTTCAACTATGATGAGATCAATGTACTCTGCTGTGTCAGGTCTTAAGACACATCAGACAAAAATGGACGTTATTGGTAACAATATCGCCAACGTAAATACTGTAGCATTTAAGTCATCCTCGGTTACATTCCAGGATATTTTATACCAAACAACATCAAACGCATCCGGGGCGAACGCAGCGACCGGAGTTGGTGGTGTCAACGCAAAGCAGATCGGTCTTGGCGTCAGCACTGCGGCAACAAACTTAAGCATCACATCTGCAGGTGCGGCAGAGACAACCGGAAATGCATTTGATATCCGCCTTTCCGACAGCAACTCAACCAACTTCTTTGTTGTAAATAACGGTTCTGAGAACCTCTTTACAAGAGCTGGTTCCTTCTATGTGGATGGTTCCGGTAACCTTTGTATGACATCTACCGGATACACCGTAATGGGATGGCAGGTAGATAAGACAACAGGTTCTATTAAAAAGGATACGGTTTCTGCTTTGCGCGTTATGTCTACGGAGAATCAGACAAGTGCACCTGAGGCAACCACAAATGCAACCTGCTCCGGTATCATCGATAAAAACGATTCCGATGTTACCAGTGATTCCGGCTTAACGATGAATTTAAATTTCTACGATAAGTTGGGTTACTCTTACACAGCGAAGTTTGCAGTTAAGAAGTTAGATACAGATGGACAGTTCTCTGTATCACTGACTGAGATTTTGGACAGCAACGGAGACGCGATTTTCTCTGAGTCTACAGCTACCAATGCACAGCTGGCATCCCTGTTCGGAACACAGACTTCCACTTCAACCGACTATTCGTTGAACAGTGGTTACTCTTACAGCAATGGTACTTATACCTACAATGACGGAACCACAGATTATACACTTACTGCAGATGCAGACAATGACGGTTACTTTACATACACAGACGGTACCGGCGCAACAATCTCTGTAACTTACGCAGATATCTATTCCGGATTTTCTACCGATACACTGGCGCGTCTGAACTTTACCGATTCTTCTGGTAATGCAGCTGCCAAGGCATCCGCAACTGTAGCTACCGACGGTACCCTTACAGTTGTTGACAACACTGTAAGCACCACACTTTACTTCAACACAGATGACGGTACATTCAGTGGTATTGGAACCGAAGGTATTGACAATGCAATCTTAAACCTCAGCAGCTCAGGTTTGTTTACCAACGGTAACTTCGAGGATATTGACATTGACTTCAGCACAACACAGAATACCAACAATGGTGGTAAGTCCACAGTCGGCATCGATGCAGGTGACACTGACGGAACTACCGGAAAAGGTAAAAAGTTAGGTGCGTTGATCGGACTTTCCGTAAGCACAAACGGAGAGATTTATGGTACTTATGACAACGGTAACACCGAATTGCTCTGCCAGATTGCAGTTGCCCAGTTTGCAAATGCAGCCGGTCTTGAGAAGGTGGGAGATAACTGCTACGCAACGACATTGAACTCCGGTGACTTCGATGGAATCGGTGTTGATATCACTGCAGACGGAAGCAGCATGTCATCCGGTGAGTTGGAGATGTCTAACGTAGACCTTTCCACAGAGTTTACACAGATGATCACCACACAGCGTGGTTTCCAGGCAAACTCCCGTGTTATCACAACCTCTGATACACTTTTGGAGGAACTTGTTAATCTGAAACGTTAAGCGTAATAGATTAGCGTGATTTTCTAAAAAAATTAAAATATATATGGTAAATGTATTCACACATTTTACCATATGTGGTATACTAGCCGTGTGTTGTAGGTCTTTGGTACAAGGCATCAAGGGCCTATTCACACGTATAGATGTCTTACTAGGATTTGTGTTTTTTGGAAAATAGTAGACAACATGTCGAAAATTTAGTAAAATTAGACAAAAGGTACCATAAAGTAATACTATAAATTCAAGGATGGTAGGTGGAAGAATTGGATATAGCTTCTTTGGCAGGGATGCTGCTTGGTGTTGCAATGTTTGTGTTTGGAGTTGTCTCGAATAGTGGAGTAGCCGGCTTAGGTAATATGTTTGATGTGCCTTCGCTGATTATTACGCTTGGTGGATCTATTGCGAGTACGCTGGAGTCACATAAGCTCCCGGATTTCTTGTCCGGTCTTAAGAGCATTAAGCTTATTTTTAAAAATGAGACTTCCAATCCGGCTGAGGCAATCCAGCATATAATTGACTTATCCAATACGGCTAGAAAAGAAGGACTTCTGGCATTGGAGGAAGCAGCAAACGGTATTGAGGATGAGTTCTTAAAAAAGGGTATTATGCTTGTGGTTGACGGCACGGACCCTGAATTGGTAAGAGGAATTATGGAGACGGATCTGGCATGCATTTCCGACCGTCATAAGAAAAATATTGGTTTCTGGGAGAAATGGGCAGAGTTAGGTCCTGCATGGGGAATGATCGGTACCCTGATCGGACTGATTCTTATGTTGAATGATATGGATGACCCTTCATCCATTGGACCGTCTATGGCCGTTGCCCTTATTACAACATTATATGGTTCATTGCTTGCAAACTGGTTCTGTACACCGATTGCAACCAAGTTAAAGGTCAATGATACGATTGAGATGATGATGAAGGAAATTACGGTGGAGGGTATCCTTTCCATACAGGCAGGAGAGAATCCACGAGTTATAGAAGAAAAGCTGAAATCATTCCTGGCTCCGACAGAGCGAGCTAACGCAGCTGAGGGCGGTGGAGGTGAAGAGTAGTGGCGAGAAAGAAGCAGGAAGATCCACCAAAAGGTACGCCGGCATGGATGGCAACGTTTAGCGACTTGATGAACCTGTTGCTTTGCTTTTTCGTATTACTGTTCTCAATGTCTACCGTGGATGCTGAAAAGTTCGAAAAGGTAATTGCATCTTTCCAGAGCACGTTCAGCATTTTGCCAAGCGGCGGCGCCTCGATAGGTGAGGGTGAGTTAGTGTCCTCGGGTGTCAGCCAGCTGGAGTTTTTGGACAAGTACTACAAGGAGATGGCAAACTCAAAATCCGAAGAAGAGTCTGAGGAGAACGAGGATGTTGTTGAAGCTTATCAGGAGCAGTCTCTGGCGGAATCCGAAGAGATGGCGGAAGCGATTGAAGCGGCAATCGCTCAGTATGGACTGCGTGATCAGGTGGAAGTTGATTTTAATGGAGAGTATGTGATGCTCAATATGAACGGAGCGCTGTTGTTTGACTCCGGCAAATCAGAACTTCGCCAGGAAGCTTATCCGTTGATTGAGAAGTTAGGAAAGATTATCGAGAATTATGACCAGAACATTATCGAGGTCGAAGGCCATACGGATAATGTGCCGATCCACTCGGCAAAATACGAGGATAATAACGTTCTTTCTATGTACAGAGCGTATTCGGTCGCAGAGTATTTACGCGATGTCACCACGATCAATCCGGCGTATATCAAATCTTCCGGAAGAGGCGAATATGTACCGATAGCGGACAATTCGACACCGGAGGGAAGAGCGCTGAACAGACGTGTTGAGATAAAAGTATATAACTCTTATAATTCAGACTTAGGGGAGTAGGAAGGGAAGCATATGAAAAAAAATCTGATATCAGTAATGATTCTTGCACTGGTTTTGGTAAATCTGGTGTTGACAGCAATTCTTACATTTACAATTGTTCCACAGACAAAGAAATCCAATGAGTTGATCAATCAGGTTTGCTCGGCAATCAATCTGGAACTTGAAAGCGGAGACAACAAAGATACCACGAGCGTTCCAATTGAGAACATTGAGGTATACAACATTACAGACAGTTTCACTGTCAATCTTGCAGATGGCGGAGACGGCAAGAAGCACTATGCCGTATTTTCTGTTGGTCTGTCTATGAATACGCAGAGTGATGGATATAAGACTTACGGCGGTGCAGAAGGACTTACTGAAAAAGAGACCATTATCCGCAGCGAGATCAATACGATCGTTGCATCTTACACCGTAGATGAGTTTAACGCAGATGGACAGAAGGCAGTTAAAGCAGAAATCCTTGAGTCCATGCAGAATATGTTTGGTGGCTCTGACTTTATTGTGGGTGTCAACTTCTCAAGCGTAACGACAGAGTAAAAAATAACTTATTAGGTGGTGGATACGAATGGGTGAAGTCTTATCTCAAAATGAGATAGACAGTTTGCTGAAGGCCTTGAGCAGCGGCGAATTGGATGCAGAAGAAATCAAAGAAAAAAATGAAAAGCAGGTCAAAAATTATGATTTTGCCCGCCCTGCGAAGTTTTCAAAAGAACATTTGCGTACGCTTGAAATTATTTTCGAACATTACGGAAGATTACTTTCAACGAACCTTCCGGTGTACTTAAGAAAAAATGTTCAGGTAGAGGTGATGAGTTCGGAGGCAGTTACATATTCTGAGTTCTCCAACGCATTATCGAATCCGGTGTTGCTTGGAATCGTTAATTTCGCACCACTCAAGGGCAATATCATTCTTGAGATTGCAGAGAACATTGGTTACACGATCGTGGATCGTATGTTAGGCGGTGTGGGAGCGCCGCTGGATAAGGTAAGGGAGTTTTCTGAGATTGAACTTCTGATATTAGAGAGGATATTTAACGTGTGCGTGAATCTGCTGGAAGAACCGTGGAGCAGTGTATGCGACTTAGAGGCAAGATTGGAGCGCATTGAGACAAATTCACAGTACGCACAGATTATATCTCCGATGGAGATGATTGCGCTCGTCACATTGAATATTAAGA
>CAVCFM010000512.1:0-2594 GCA_963601305.1 bacterium
TCGGCGCAAAACGGATGACCCAGTTTCCGTCGCCATCCCAGAACGCCAGTAACTTTAATCTCTCTCCACCTGGCCCCGTAAATACTCCGAATACATCCACATCCGCAAACGGATTGCTGTATGTCTTATCCGTGTGGACTGTGATATCCACCGTCCGCCACTGTTTTGCTCTATATTCCACGAATTCCATTCCTCCTATTATCTCTCCCGCTGCCAGACTGCCTGCCGGACGCCACCATGGCGTTTCCGCCGGGCTATCTGTTTCCAAGCACCGCGGAAACAGCCGCCTTCCAGGCATCGCGCTTGGCTCCTTTTTCCGCGTCATCCATCTTCGGGCTGTACTCCTGATAGATCAGGTTCTTAAATACTTCTATCTTATCATAAATTCCCGCTGCAATTCCAGCCATATATGCGACTCCGATTGCCGATAGTTCTGCCGCCGCAGAAACGCAGACCCCGGCGCCTGTCATATCGCTCTGGAACTGCATCAGATACGGATTTTTCGTCGGCCCGCCATCCGCCCGGAGCACATCGATGTCACTTCCAAAATCAAGCTTCATCGCCTCATACACATCGGTGATCTGCTGCGCAATGCTCTCCGTGGCTGCCCGCACGATCTCCGCCTTGCGTGTCGTGCGTGTCATCCCGACGATCGCCGCCTTGGCATCATTTGCCCAGTAAGGCGCCGAAAGCCCGGTAAATGCAGGCACAACAACCGCCGTATCCGCCGGATTCGCCACATCGCAAAGCCCATTGACCTCCCCGGCGGACGAGATAAGCCCCAGGTCATCTTTCAGCCAGCTGATGACCGCACCGGTGTAATTGATGTTGCCCTCCAGCACATAGTCCGCTTTTCCGTCGATGCTCCATGCGAGGGATGTCGCCAGTCCGTGGCTGCTTTTTACCCGCTTGTCTCCAGTGTTTAGCATCACGGAGGAACCGGTGCCGTAAGTCGCCTTCATCATCCCGGCACGCGTGCAGTGCTGCCCGAAAAGCGCCCCGTGGGAATCCCCCATCACGCAATGGATCGGGATTTTCACATCCGACAATCCGTCAAAATCTGTCTCACCATATAAAGCATTGCTGTCTCTGATCTCCGGCAGACAGGACATCGGGATGCCAAACAGCTCACACATCGACGCACTCCATGTCCGCGTGTCAATGTCCATCAGCTGTGTCCGGGATGCATTGGATGCATCCGTGGCAAACACCGCACCATTTGTCAGGCGGTAGACCAGATAACTGTCCACCGTTCCCATATGTAACTGTTCCACCGGCACATTTTTGCAGTCATGCTCCAACAGCCACCGCATTTTTGCCGCCGGGAAAAACGGGGAGAGCGGAATTCCTGTCGTCTCTGACACCTGTTCCGCTGCCCCTTTGTTCGTTGCAATGCGCGCGGCAATCTCGGTTGCCCTGCTGCACTGCCACACGATCGCCGGTGCGTAAGGCTTGCCATTTTTATCCCACGCCACCGTTGTCTCCCGCTGGTTGCTGATGCCGATGGCTTTTATCTCCCGCGGGACTATCCCTGCAATCCGAATGATGGATTGAAACAAATCCAGCACATTCCGGTACACTTCCTCCATATCGTGGGAGACGTAGCCCTGTTTGTCCACGATCTGTCTGTGCGGCTTATCCACCCGCTCCACGATCGCTCCCCGCTCATCAAATAAGAGCATCTTCGTTCCCTGTGTACTCTGATCTATCCCCAATACGTATCCCATATGAAACCTCACTTTTTCCCATGTGATTTATTGATATGATCTCTTAGCCGAGCGCCTCCACAATCTGGCTGCACATTCCCTCGGCATCCATTTTATAATGATGGAAAATCTCCTTGTTCGTCCCTGCAATGATGTGACCGTCCGGCAGTGCGATCGGAAGCACTCTCATCGGATGCTTTTTGCAGAGCACCTGGCTGACGAGACTTCCCAGTCCGCCGTACGGTGAATGTTCCTCCGCTGTCACGATCAGTCCGGTGTGCTCCGCTGTCTCCAGCAAAGCTGCCTCATCCAACGGTTTCACGCAGTACATATCGATGACTCCCGCCTCGATGCCTTTTTCTTTTAACAGCTCTGCCGCCTTTACCGCGTAAGGAACCAGCTCGCCGCATGCAACAATGGTGACATCCTTACCCTTTGCGATCACGTTTGCCTTGTCCAAGGTAAAGTCCATGTTCTCATCGTATACATCCTCAGTTGCCGAACGGCTGACTCTGACGTAGGCTGGCTTTTTATCCTGCAACAATGCCTCGATCAACTTTGTGGTCTGGAAGCGGTCACTCGGCAGATAGACGCGCATACCCGGAAGTGCCGCAAACGCTGCGATATCCTGGCAGCTGTGGTGTGTCATTCCCAGTGCGCCGTAGCTGACTCCGCCGCTGATGCCGATCAATGTCACGTTGGTGTCGGAATAAGCCACGTCTACTTTTGCCTGCTCATAGCTTCGTGTGGATAAAAAGCTCGCCGGGGATGCCGCAAACACCTTTTTGCCGCATGCTGCCATTCCCGCGGATACTGTCACCAGATTCTGCTCTGCAATACCAAGCTCCACAAACTGCTCCGGGAACTTCTGCGCAAACGGTGCTAAGG
>CAVCFM010000513.1:0-3229 GCA_963601305.1 bacterium
ACCGGTGGTATAGCCCACGAGCCGTAAGGCATGATTCGGTGTGATTCCGAAGCCGACAGTACAGTCTGGATGAAAGAAGATATGATGACAGTTTCATAGACAGTGATGCTTTGATAGAAGGTGGCACCTGCTATGGAGTGTGTGGCGTATGATAGTCCTGAAATAGCGATATTTCAGGACTTTTTTATTTCATAGGAAAATACGTCCTATGAAATAAAGAGCCGAGCCCAAAGGCTCTGCCGGGCAGGATGCGTTACTGTTATCAATCAAAAGAGCCCTGAACGAATTGTTCAGGGCTCTTTTTGCTGTATAAGAAACAACATATGCAAAGGCCCTGTTTTAGGAAAGGATGTGACAGATATGACAGACGAGGAATACATGCAGATTGCCATTGATCTGGCGGAACGTGGGCGAGGATGGACAGCGCCGAACCCGGTGGTGGGAGCCGTGATCGTAAAAGATGGGCGTATCATCGGGCAGGGATATCACAGACGGTACGGAGAGCTGCATGCGGAGCGCAATGCGCTGGCGGATTGCAGGGAAAGTCCGGCGGGGGCGACGCTGTATGTGACATTAGAGCCGTGCTGTCATTATGGCAAGACACCACCTTGCACCGAGGCAATCCTTGACGCCGGGATTTCCCGTGTGGTGATTGGTGCAATGGATTCCAATCCACTGGTGGCGGGCAAGGGCGCAGCGATTTTAAAAAGTCACGGCGTGTGTGTGGAAGCAGGAATTTTGGAAGACGCATGCCGGGAGCAAAACCGCATCTTTTTTCACTATATGAAAACGAAGCGACCCTATGTGACATTTAAATATGCGATGACTCTGGACGGAAAGATTGCCACCGAGACAGGAGCATCCAAATGGATCACCGGGGAGGCGGCGAGAAACCAGGTGCAGCAGCTCAGGCACGCACACCGGGGGATTATGGTGGGAGTTGGAACCGTGCTTGCCGATGACCCGCATTTAAACTGCCGGATGCCGGAGGGTAGGGACCCGGTGCGGATCGTCTGTGACAGCAGGCTTCGGACGCCATTAGATGCGCAGGCGGTACAGACTGCCGGGACGCAGCGGACGATCCTTGCGACATGCTGTCAGGATACGGCAAGGATAAAAGAATATGAGTCCGCAGGATGTGAGGTGCTCCTACTCCCGAAAAAAGGAGAGGCGATAGATTTATCCGTACTGATGGAGGAACTGGGAAAGCGGGAAATCGACAGTGTTCTTCTGGAAGGTGGCGGAACGCTTGGAGGCGCGGCACTGGCAGAAGGTGTTGTAAATGAGATATATGCCTACGTGGCGCCGAAGATTTTTGGCGGTGCAAAGGCAAAAACACCGGTCGGCGGCATCGGAGTGGCGACGCCGCAGGAGGCTTACCGACTGGCGGATGTGAAAACCAGCCGGGTTGGGGAGGATATCCTGATTACGGCAAAGGTGGAGGTGTAAGGATGTTTACCGGAATTGTAGAAGAAGTTGGAAAAGTTCTGGATGTTCAAAAAACAAACACAGCAGCACATTTTAAAATCGAGGCGCCGCAGATTATGACGGATGTGAAACTGGGAGACAGCATTGCAGTAAACGGTATCTGCCTTACCGTGACCTCTTTTTCATCGACCTGTTTTACCGTGGATGTGATGCATGAGACGTTAAACCGCTCCTCCATAAAGGCACTGGGGAAAGGGAGCCGGGTAAATCTGGAACGGGCGATGCAGGCGGGGGGCAGATTTGGCGGACACATTGTCAGCGGACATATCGATGGCACCGGCGTGATCCGATCGGTAAAACGGGACGGAATCGCGGTGTGGTATGAGATAGCGGCGAGCCCCGGATTGATGCAGGGGATCATAGAAAAAGGCTCCATTGCCATCGACGGGATCAGCCTTACGGTGGCAGGTGTATCCGGGAGCGGATTTTCGGTGTCTATCATTCCGCACACGGCGGGGCATACAACGCTTTTGGAAAAAAAGGCGGGCGATGTGGTAAATCTGGAGACAGACTGTATCGGAAAGTATGTAAGACATCTGCTGGGATTAGATGAAGCAGGCAAAACGGAAGCCGGAAGCGGCAGTGGAATTACGAGAGAGTTTTTAGCAGCACAGGGATTTTTTATGTAAATGGAGGTTATTATGTCAGAATTTCAAACAGTAGAACAGGCGTTAAAAGATTTGCAGGACGGGAAACTGATTCTTGTCACCGACAACGAGAACCGGGAAAATGAGGGCGATTTTATCTGCGCGGCGCAGTTTGCGACCACGGAAAATATTAATTTTATGGCGACTCACGGAAAGGGATTGATCTGCATGCCGATGTCGGAGCAGTATTGCAGACAGCTGGGGCTGCCACAGATGGTAAACACCAACACGGACAATCACGAGACGGCATTTACGGTGTCCATTGACTATGTGGGAACCACAACCGGTATTTCGGCGGTGGAGCGCAGTATGACGGCGATGCATTGTGTGGCAGACGGAGCCGGACCGGCGGACTTCAGACGGCCGGGGCATATGTTCCCGCTTCTGGCAAAGAAAAATGGTGTCCTGGAACGGGAGGGACATACCGAGGCAACCGTAGATCTGATGCGCCTGGCAGGATTAAAGGAGTGTGGTCTTTGCTGTGAGATCATGCGGGAGGACGGCACGATGATGCGCACCTCGGAGCTGAAGGAACTGGCAAAAAAATGGGGTATTACATTTATCACGATTCAGGCATTGAAGGATTACCGCAAGAAACATGAAACATTTGTGGAGCGCGTGGCGGTGACGAAACTGCCGACCAAGTACGGGGAATTTGTGGCATACGGCTACCGGAACCGTTTGAATGGGGAACATCATGTGGCGCTGGTAAAAGGGGACATCGGAGACGGTGCAGATGTGCTCTGCCGTGTTCACTCGGAGTGCCTGACCGGGGATGCCTTTGGCTCCTTAAAGTGTGACTGCGGGGAGCAGCTGGCGGCGGCAATGACACAGATTGAGAAGGAGGGAAGAGGAATCCTTCTGTATATGCGCCAGGAAGGAAGAGGAATTGGACTTTTAAATAAGCTGCGTGCCTACGAGCTACAGGATCAGGGCATGGACACGTTAGAGGCAAACCTGGCGTTGGGATTCGGCGGCGACGAGCGGGAGTATTACATCGGCGCGCAGATTTTGAGAGACCTTGGTGTGAAAACGCTCCGGCTTTTGACCAACAATCCGGATAAGGTATACCAGTTAAAAGATTTTGGCATGGA
>CAVCFM010000514.1:0-3981 GCA_963601305.1 bacterium
CTGTTTAATGGTGAATTCGGTGAGTCGTTAAAAGAAGCCTTTAACCGTGTGCGTTTTGGTGGACAGACATCCACGGCACAGCGCGTGTACTTTATCAATTTACAGGAGATTAAGGGCATCAAGTTCGGCACCAGAAACCCGATCAACTATTTTGACCAGTTTTACAATGCGGAATTATTTTTGCGGGCACACGGAACTTATTCCATAAAAATCGTAAATCCGCTGCAGTTCTACACGGAGGTAATCCCTAGAAATGTGGACCGGGTGGAATTCGAGGATATCAGTGACCAGTATATGTCCGAGTTCTTACAGGCATTACAGTCGGCGATCAACCAGATGTCTGCGGATGGAACCAGAATTTCCTATGTGACATCCAAGGCGATGGAGCTTGGCCGTTATATGCAGGATATCTTAGACGAGGACTGGAACCGGATGCGTGGTATGGAGATCCAGAAAGTGGGTATCGCAAGCGTATCTTACGACGAAGCGTCCCAGAAGCTGATCAACATGCGCAACGAGAATGCCATGGTGGGCAGTGACATCAATGTGATGCGCGGTATGGCAGTCAAGAATCTTACCGAGGGCGTCAAAAATGCCGGAAGTAACGGCGCCGGAGCCATGAATGGGTTTATGGGTGTCGGAATGGGCATGAACGCGTTGAACCAGACGATGAACAGTATGGGATTTTTAAATCAGCCGGTGGGCGCAGCGCAGCCAGCAGGTGCGCCACAGCCATCAGCACAGCAGGCGGGAGCAGCGCAGCCAGTAGGTGCAGCGCATCCGGCAGGTGCGCAGCAGGCGGCAGGATGGACGTGTGAGTGTGGTCAGGTGAATACCGGGAAGTTCTGCAGCGAGTGTGGCAAGCCTGCACCGAAAGCAGAGTGGACGTGTGAGTGCGGTCAGGTAAACACCGGAAAATTCTGCAGTGAGTGCGGCAAACCAAGACCGTAAAAAGCCATTAGGAATAATTCCCATAAATAAAATTCATCGGTAATATAAGAAAAAGAGGTTGCCTTGGCAACCTCTTTATGTTATTATCTTCCTCATGAGGACATGTGTAAGCCGCTAGCAAACACAAGAGAGTTACATATGATAGAGGAAGACACAGGGAAAGAGGAAATGATTCTATATGAAAGAGAAAGGTCAGTATTATGTACTAAAAGAGAAGGCGGTGCCGGATGTACTATTGCGTGTAGTTGAGGCAAAACGTCTGATTGATTCGGGGAAGATTACTTCTGTGCAGGAGGCGACGGAACGGGTCGGTATCAGCAGAAGTTCTTTTTATAAATATAAGGATGATATTTTTCCGTTTCACGATACCGCAAAAGGAAAGACAATTACCATGGTGATCCAGCTGGACGATGAACCGGGACTGCTGTCGGTGGTGCTTAAGACCGTAGCTGATTTCCATGCCAATATATTGACCATCCACCAGAGTATTCCGATTAACGGGATTGCGTCCCTGACGCTTTCTGTGGATGTGCTTCCGCAGACCGGAGACGTGACAGAGATGGTGGGAAGCATTGAGGAACAGGAAGGCATACATTATGTGAAGATTCTCGGACGAGAATAGATTTAGCGTATAGTAAGTGAGGAGATTATGATGAAAGTAGCAGTAATGGGATACGGAACCATCGGTTCCGGCGTAGTGGAAGTATTAGACATCAATCAGGAAAGCATTGCCAAAAGAGCCGGAGTGCCCCTTGAGGTAAAGTATGTGCTTGATCTGAGGGATTTCCCGGGTGACCCGATCCAGGATAAGGTGGTACACGATTACAAGACCATCGCAGAGGACTCGGAAGTGGAGATCGTTGTGGAGACCATGGGTGGCGTGGAGCCGGCGTACACATTTGTGAAAACCATGCTTTTGGCAGGAAAACACGTGACAACTTCCAACAAGGCGCTCGTGGCTGAAAAAGGAGCAGAACTGATTGCCCTTGCCAAGGAGAAAAATGTCAATTTCATGTTTGAGGCAAGTGTCGGCGGTGGTATTCCGATCATCCGTCCGTTAAATTCCTGCCTCACCGCCGATGAGATTGAGGAGATCACCGGAATTGTAAACGGTACGACCAACTATATGCTCACCAAGATGACCGAGGAAGGCTTAGAGTTTGCGGATGTGTTAAAAGATGCACAGGCAAAAGGATATGCAGAAAAAGATCCGACGGCTGATATCGAAGGGTACGATGCATGCCGCAAGATCGCGATCCTTACCTCTTTAGTATGCGGCAAACAGGTAGATTTCGAGGACATCCACACAGAGGGAATCACTAAGATCACCGCTACCGATATCAAATATGCAAAAGCGATGGGAAGAGCGATCAAGCTTTTGGCACAGAGCCGCAAAGTGGAGGATGGATATGTGGCAATGGTAGCTCCGTTCCTGCTTCCGAAGAGTCATCCGCTCTACAGCGTCAATGATGTATTCAACGCAATTTTCGTGCATGGCAATGTATTAGGCGATGCGATGTTTTATGGAAGCGGTGCAGGAAAGCTTCCAACCGCCAGCGCAGTGGTAGCGGATATTGTGGAGATTGCAAAGCATATCGATACCAATATTGCCGTGGAGTGGAGCTCTAAGAAGTTAGAGCTGGTGGACTACACCAGCATGGTGAACCGCTATTTTGTGCGCACGACAGCAGATAAGGATACCATTGGTCAGGCATTTGGAAAAGTAGAATATGTGGAAGCGGAAGGTGTGACCGGAGAGAACGGATTTATCACAGAGGCGATGAGTGAAGCCGACTATGCCGCAAAAGCCGGTAACTTAGCAGATGTACTTCAAATGATCCGTGTGGCAGACTAGGGGAGGGCTGATATGAAATATTTGGTGATACTCGGAGATGGAATGGCAGACAGACCGATTGAGAGTCTGGGCGGTAAGACACCGCTTGAATATGCAAAGACACCGGAGATGGACACGCTGGCAGCGAAAGGTGAGATTGGTATGGTACATACGATACCGGATGGGATGAAACCCGGAAGTGATACAGCCAATCTCTCGGTACTCGGTTATAACCCGAGAAAGTTTTATTCCGGACGCTCGCCGCTTGAGGCACTTTCCATCGGTGTGCCGATGAAGGATACCGACATTGCATTGCGATGCAATTTTGTGACACTTTCTGAGGAGGAAGACACCTACGAGGAACGCACCATTATTGATCACAGTTCCGGGGAGATCAGCACGGAAGACTGTGCAGTCCTTTTGGAAGCTGTAAAAAAAGAATTAGAGACAGAAAACTATCATTTTTATCTGGGTACCAGCTATCGTCATTGTCTGATCTGGGAGAATGGCAAAGTGGTAGATCTGGTACAGCCCCACGATGTGCTGGGGCAGAAGATCGGAGATAAGCTCCCGGAGGATGAGAACCTCCGGAATATGATGAAAAAGAGTTATGATATTCTGGTCAATCATCCGATTAATGTTGAACGGAAGAAAAAAGGCTTAAATCCTGCCAATTCCTGTTGGTTCTGGGGCGCGGGCACCAAGCCGGCACTCTATCCGTTTGCCGAGCGGGCGCACAAGACCGGTGCCATGATATCCGCAGTTGATCTGTTAAAAGGCATCGCAGTCGGGACTTCCATGAAGGTCATCCAGGTGGAGGGCGCAAACGGCGGACTGGATACCAATTATGAGGGTAAGGCGCAGGCTGCCATCGATGTGCTGACGAAGGACAATTACGATTTTGTCTATGTGCACTTAGAGGGACCGGACGAGATGGGACATCAGGGCAGTGTCGAGAAAAAGGTAAAGGCCATTGAGAATCTCGATGCGCGCATCATAAAACCGATCGTGGAAGGCCTGGAGGCTGCCGGGGAGGATTTCCGTATGGTGATCCTGCCGGATCATCCGACCCCGATCTCACTTCGGACCCACACGGCAGACAATGTGCCGTACCTGCTCTACGACAGCACCGATGAGAGATCGGAAAGCTGGCATTACAATGAGAGAGAGGCAGAGCAGACCGGACGCCTGATAGA
>CAVCFM010000515.1:0-2722 GCA_963601305.1 bacterium
AGAGGTATTACTATGAAAGAAACAAGACCATTTTCCATGAAAGACAAAATCGGCTACACGCTGGGGGACTTAGGGTGTTGCTGTACAGAACAGTTCCGCTCCATGTATCTGACTATTTTTTATACACTGGTTTTAAAGGTCAATCCAGTGCATGTCGGTATTTTAATGTTGATCACCAAATTCTGGGATGCCATCAACGACCCGCTGATCGGCGCGCTGGTAGACAGCCGTAAAAATAAGGGCAAGGGCAAATTTATCCCATGGATCAAGCTTTTTGCTTTTCCAACCGCAGTCCTTTGCATCCTCGGCTTTGTCAACGTCAGCAATTTCGCTTACGGCGCAAGGCTTGCCTATATGTTTATCTCATATGTCGTATATGAAATCATGTATACATGCGTCAGCGTTCCTTTTGGAAGCCTTTCGAGTGTCATGACCGACGACGTGAACCAGAGAACAGACCTTTCCCGTTACAGAAGCCTTGGCGGCACGATTTTCATGACCGTGATCGTCATTGCCGGACCGCTGTTCCTCTACAAGGATAACCAGCCAGTACCAAGCCACTTCCTGATCATGGCTGCTATCTGCGCCATCATCGGTTTCATCTGCCTGATGATCACTTGCCACTGGTGTAAAGAGCGTGTCAATGCGGACGTCGTCGTAGAAGAAAAAGAAAAATTAAATTACCTTCGGGTGTTAAAAGATATTACCAAAAACCGCGCGCTGCTGGGCGTGATGCTGTCCAGCTTTATCGGCATCATCGGTGCCGGTATGATCAACGGCTTAAATACCTATCTGTTCCGTGACTATTTTGGCAACGTTGCAATTATGGCAGTTTCCGGTATGCTGAGTGTACTGTGGTCCCTCATCGCATTTGTCGGAACCAAATTTGTTGCAAAGAAATTCGGTAAAAAAGAATGGATCATGTACAGCGCAAGTTTTTCTGTCGTTGTATACGCCGTTTTATTCTTTTTCCCGCTGCAGAATCCTATGGTATTCATTCTCATCAACGGAATCTGCTATTTAGGTGTCAGCGGTTTCCAAGTACTTGTGTGGGCGCTTGTAAATGACGCCATCGACTACCAGGAACTTCAGACCGGTCAGCGCAACGAGGGTATTGTCTACTCCGCATACACTTTCTTCCGCAAACTTGCCAATGCAGTATCCGGAAGTATGGGAAGTTTCGCCCTTGCCATCGCAGGCTTCAACGTAAATGAAGCCGTTCAGAGCGAAGCATTTGCCGGTCATCTCTGGAAGACCTATACCGGACTTTACGTTGCAGGCTACCTGTTAGCCGTCCTTGTGTTAAAATTTGTGTATCCATTAACAAAAGAAAAAACTGCACAGATGCTCGAAGAATTATCAGCAAAAAGAAAGGAAGCAAAGGCCAATTAGGCTTTGTGGCATAACGTTATGACAAGACAAGTAGAATTTGTAAACCGCTCGGGTCACACCCTGCGGGGCATTGTAAATCTGCCGGATTCCGGTGTCCGGTTTGCATCCATTGTAAATATCCATGGATTTACCGGAAACAGAAGCGGCTATAAAAATATTTATACCCATACAGCAAGAGTACTTGCGGAAAACGGTTTCGCCAGCGTCCGTTTTGACTTATACGGAAACGGCGAGAGCGACGGTGAATTTTCCGATATGACATTTACCTCTATCTTAGAGGATATCGAGGACATCATTTCCTGGACCAAAAAACAGGAGTGGGCAGACCCGGACAAAATCATTCTTTCCGGGCAGAGCATGGGCGGTTATGCAGCAGCTACCGCCGCCCCGCGCACAAATCCATATGCTTTAGTTCTGATGTGTCCTGGTGCCGGCATGTGGTACGGATGCAAGGAACGCGCCGAGGCGATGGAGGCAAAGGGCATCACGACTGCCGATATCGAGGGGCTCTGTTTTTCCACTGCATTTAACCATGACCTCTACCAGTATGAGCCGTTTTCCAGCGCTGCCGGATACATTGGGCCGGTTCTTCTCATCCGCGGAACGGCAGATGAATTAGTCGATGACGCCACATGCAAAAAATACGAGGCGCTCTATCCGGGACACTGCACCTACTGTACAATTGACGGAGCCAACCACAATTTTGCCAGCATGACGGCAAGAGCTGAGCTTGACCGGCTGCTCTTAGACTTTTTGCAGCCATTGAAATAACATTTTTATACGAAAGGACAGGGAAAATCTATGAAAATCTTAGAACCAGTTAAAGTCGGAAAAACAACTTTCAAAAACCGTATCATGTTTCCACCGCTGACCACCGGATACGAGGAGCGCGACGGCTCCATCGGTGAGCAGAGCTTTCACTTTTATGAAAGACTCGCCAAAGGCGGTGTCGGCTATATCGTCATCGGAGATGTAGCTCCCCTTGCAACCTTCAGCCCTACACCAAAGCTTTACTCAGAGGCACAGATTCCAGGATTTAAGCGCCTTGCAGATGCCTGTCACACCTACGACGCCAAGCTCGGTATCCAGTTGTTCCACCCCGACTACAATGTAGCCGCCTTAAGTGCGCTGTTTGCCCAGGGGAAAATGGATGAAGCCCGCACAAGACTTCATCACGACATGCAGCATTTTGTAAACGAGGTTACCGAGGAAGAGTTAGAAAATATCATCAACCAGATGGAAAACTGTGCCCGCCTTGCCGAAAAAGCAGGTGTTGACTGTATTGAAGTGCACGGCGACCGCCTTGTTGGCTCCCTCTGCTCTCCGATTT
>CAVCFM010000516.1:0-3614 GCA_963601305.1 bacterium
CTTCCGCATCGGGTTTGCCTGCGGCAGCCTCAATGTGCTTCATCTGGAACAATTGTCGCGCCTGACAGATTGCTATCCCAATCTTTTGGTGCAATGGGAGGAACTGGAAAATCAGGAGGTAACAGAGAGACTCATCGACAATACCCTGGATGCCGGCTTTGTCGCAGGAACCGGTTCCAATACAGAACTGGCCTTCGCAACCATATACAAGGGAAAGATGAACGCGCTTGTATATGAAGGGCACCCGTATTATGACCGGGATATCTTAAGCATCCGTGATCTGCAGGATGAGCCCCTGATCTCCCTGAATCAGAAATATTCCAGCTATCACAATCTCATACAGCGCTGCAGTGACTTTGGATTTACGCCGAACATTGCCATCAGCACGATGGAAAGCCAGCTGATCTACCGGTTCTGTCTGGAAAAAGCGGGGATCGGGATCGATGCAGACATTCATCCGGAATCAGAGCTGCCGGCAGGACTTCATAAGATAGAAATCTATGATGCCATTCCGTGGAAGATATCGCTTGTCTGCCGTCAGAATATCGCCGATAATGAAGTGATCTCCAAACTTCTGGAAATTTGCAGTGCTCTGGATACAGAATAAAAAAGAGTATCAACAATTTGTTACAAGTGCAGTGCTATTCTGTTGCTGGATAACAGACCATTTTTTTGTTATTCTGATAAAGCAAAACAGAAGAAAACGAATTTGGACCAGAAAGGCACGATAGATAAAATGATACGAAAATTTCCACACTTATCAAGTCCGATCCAGATTGGGCGTGTCACTTTCCACAACCGCATGTTTTCTGCACCGATGGGCGGAACAGACATCACCAATGACGGATGTATCGGACCGAAATCAACCGCTTTTTATGAGCTGCGCGGCAAAGGCGGCGCTGCTGCTGTGACGGTCAGTGAATGTATGGTGCATCCCAAGACAGATGGTTCCCATGCATATCATCTGGATACTGCTATTTTAAATTCTCTGGCATCAGCGACCTATACGGCAGACGCGATCGCAAGACACGGGGCGGTCCCGAGTCTGGAACTCTCACACTCCGGCATGTATGCGGGAACTTATATGACAGACAAATCCCGCCAGCATGACATGCATCAGTGGGGAGCCTGTGATACAGTCCGCCCGGATGGCGTGCCGGTCAAAGCGCTTACGGAGGAAATGCTTCAGGATATCATTGCATCCTATGGAAAAACAGCAGCTCTCGCCAAGCGTGCCGGATTCCAGATGCTGATGATACATGGTGGACATGGTTGGCTGATCAATCAGTTCCTCTCCCCGTACTTCAACAAACGGACGGATCAGTATGGTGGAAGTCTGGAGAACCGCTGCCGTCTTGCTGTGGAGGTACTTAAGGCAGTGCGTGAAGCAGTAGGACCAGGATTCCCGATCGAATTCCGCATGAGTGGTTCAGAACTTTTTGAGGGCGGATATGATCTGGAAGAGGGTGTCCGTATTGCGCAGACAATCGAACCGTATGTCGATATGATCCATGTGTCGGCAGGAACTTATCAGCGCGGCTTCGGAGATACGCATCCATCCATGTTCAAGGAACACGGCTGCAACGTATATCTGGCAGCAGAGATCAAGAAACATGTCTCTGTCCCGGTTGCAACGATCGGCGGACTTAACGACCCGGCTCAGATGGAAGAGATCATTGCTTCCGGAAAAGCAGATGTTGTATATATGGCAAGAGCGCTTCTTGCAGACCCGTTTCTGCCGAGAAAAGTCATGGAAAACCGTGAGGATGAGATCGTGAGATGTCTCCGATGCTTCACCTGTATGGCGGAACGCGCAGCCACTTCAACCAGAAGATGTACGGTCAACCCGTTGATCGGACGGGAACTTGAGGGCAGTGAGGTGCCTTTGGCACCGGTGAAGAAAAAAGTACTTGTGGCAGGCGGCGGTCCCGGTGGTCTCTATGCAGCATACACCGCAGCGAGACGGGGGCATCAAGTCATCCTCTGCGAAAAAGAGGATGAGCTTGGAGGTATCCTGAAAAGCGAACAGGCGCTTCCGTTCAAGAGAGAAATGTACGAGCTTTCCGGCACTTATGCAAAGTTTGCCAGGGATGCAGGTGTGGAGATCCGGACATCCGTTGAAGTCACTCCGGAATATGTGGAAAAAGAAGCGCCGGATGCACTGATCGTGGCGGTGGGTTCCAAGCCGCTTGTTCCGCCGATCGAGGGACTCGACGGTGAGAATGTGGTGATCGTCAACAATTATTACCTCGAAAAAGAGAAAGTTACAGACCAGGTAGTTGTATTTGGCGGCGGTCTGGCAGGATGTGAATGTGCCATTCATCTTGGTATGGAGGGAAAACAGGTTCATCTGGTAGAGATGAGGAGTGAGCTGGCACCGGATGCCAATGTGAGACACCGGCCACTTCTCTTAAAGGAAATTGAAAAATATGTCACGGTTCACACCGGATGCCGCGGTCTTAAAGTATGTCCGGACGGAGTCCTCTGCGAGAACGAAGAGCATCAGCAGGTGCTGGTTCCGGGAACAACCGTGATATGTGCACTTGGTCAGCGTTCCAGAAGCGAGCTTGCGGGTTCGCTCCGCGACTGTGCACCGTTTGTGAGGGTGATCGGTGATGCTCACCGGGTATCCACCATCACCAATGCAGTATATGAAGGATATCATGCTGCGTTAGACATCTGATAATAATTTTATACAGGCAGATTGATCGTCAGAATTGACGGTTAATCTGTCCTTTTGTAGTGTACGAGGAGATTTTAAGAATGAATAAGTTAAAGAGATACCTTTTATTTTTAGTGGGATTATTTGTAAATGCGCTGGGCGTCAGTCTTGTCACCAAAGCAAGTCTTGGTACATCCCCGATTTCATCGATCCCATATGTACTGAGCCTGAATTTCCCGCTTACCTTAGGAAATTTTACAATTATATTCAGCCTTCTTTTGATCGCATTGCAGATTATCATCTTAAGAAAGAATTTTAAAATAGAAAATATTTTACAGATACCGGTTTCGATTGTATTTGGTTATTTTATCGATTTTACCATGTATCTGTTTTTCTGGGTCAATCCGGAGAATTATCCGGTAAAAGTAGTTGCACTGCTTGCGGGCTGTCTGGTTTTAGGATTTGGTGTTTATCTTGAAGTGCTTGCGGATGTCGTTATGCTTCCAGGTGAATCCTTTGTCCGTGCCATTGTGCAGACATGGAATACCAATTTTGGAACAACCAAGATCATATTTGACTCTTCCATGACGATTATTGCAGGAGTACTCTCGTTTGCATTTTCCGGCAAATTAAATGGTGTCCGCGAAGGTACGGTCATTGCAGCCCTGCTGGTAGGATTTATTGCGAGACTGTTTGGAAAACATCTGGAATTCATCAAGCCGTATCTGTTCCCGGAAGACTGCAAAGAAGAAGATCAGGTTACGGATAATACTAGCTCAGACGTTGAAAATACACAGAAAAATGTCATCGTTATCGGCAGACAGTATGGCAGTGGCGGACATGACATCGGAAAAATGCTGGCAGAAAAGTTTGGATATGAATTTTATGACCAGGAAATTATCAAGATGATTGCCGGAACAACAGGTATGACATCGGATTTTATCCGTCAGAG
>CAVCFM010000516.1:3624-7319 GCA_963601305.1 bacterium
GTATGGAGATAAGAATGAGGAAGCGCCGAAGGATAAGATTTTTGAAGCGGAATCGGCTGCAATCCAGGAATTAGCGAAAAAAGGAAACTGTGTGATCATCGGAAGATGCTCGGACTATGTTCTGCGTGAAGAGAAAAATGTCTTAAAGGTATTTTTCACAGCACCGATCGAACAGCGTGCAAAACGTGTTGCGGAGCGCTTACATATCACAGGGAAAGATGCTGTGCAGCAGATCCGTAAGGAAGATAAAAAGCGTGCAGACAATTACCACTACTATACCGGCAGGATGTGGGGAGCAGCTGCAAACTTTGATATTACATTAAATACGGATCTGGGCGTGGATTATATTGAGAATTGTATCCGCAATGCGTTATAATCGAACCGGAGGAAACAAAAATGGAGATCAAAGAGGTCATCAACCGTAACATGAGTGACAGATGACAGGAGAGAGCATGGATTTACAGATATTATATGAAGATACCGACATCATCGTCTGCGTCAAACCGGCAGGGGTGGCGACACAGACGAGGCAGCTCGGACAGGCGGATATGGAGAGTCTGCTGAAAAATTACCGCGCCGGGAAGGGAGAGCCGCCGTATATCGGTGTGGTGCACCGCCTTGACCAGCCGGTCTGCGGCGTGATGGTATTTGCAAAAAATAAAGAGGCTGCGGCGGATCTGAGCCGTCAGGTAAAAGCGAAGCTTGCAGACAAATATTACTATGCAATGACGGACGGAGTGCCAACGAAGAAAAAGGACAGGCTGGAGAATTATCTGCTGCGGGACGGAAAGAGCAACACGTCGTCCGTCGTGCCATCACACACACCGGATGCCAAAAGCGCAGCACTGACCTACGAGGTCGTCGAGCAGAATGGAACGAGGGCAATCCTAAATGTGCAGTTGGAGACCGGACGTCATCATCAGATCCGGGTACAGCTTGCGAACGCCGGGTTCCCGATTGTGGGCGACCGGAAATACAATTTTAAGGAAAATATGCGGCCGTTCCATGAGAGTCTGGCGCTATGTTCCTACAAACTGGGCTTTAAGCATCCGGGAACACACAAGAAAATGGTGTTCCAAATTGACAAGCCTTTTCATTTATCATAGAATGAAAGGCAGAAAAACAGTAAGGAGATTGTTATGGCAAAGGACAAGAAATTAGTCGAAGCAATAACCTCTATGGACGAGGATTTTGCACAATGGTATACAGATGTTGTAAAAAAGGCAGAGCTGATTGACTATTCCGCAGTCAAGGGCTGCATGATCATCAAGCCTGCAGGATATGCGATCTGGGAGAACATCCAGAAGGAGTTAGACCGTAGATTCAAGGAGACCGGTGTGGAGAACGTGTACATGCCGATGTTCATTCCGGAGAGCCTGCTCGAGAAGGAAAAAGACCACGTAGAAGGATTTGCACCGGAGGTAGCATGGGTGACTTACGGCGGATTAAATGAGCTTCAGGAGCGCCTTTGTGTGAGACCGACTTCCGAGACTTTATTCTGCGATTTTTATCATAATCTGATCCAGTCTTACAGAGACCTGCCGAAGGTATATAACCAGTGGTGCTCTGTTGTGCGCTGGGAGAAGGAGACACGTCCGTTCTTGCGTTCCAGAGAGTTCTTATGGCAGGAGGGACACACCGCACATGCAACAGCTGAGGAAGCGGAGGAGAGAACCGTACAGATGTTGAACCTCTACGCTGACTTCTGCGAGGAAGTGCTGGCAATGCCGGTTGTCCGTGGACAGAAGACAGAGAAAGAGAAGTTTGCCGGAGCAGAGGCTACCTACACCATCGAGGCGCTGATGCATGACGGAAAAGCATTGCAGTCTGGAACAAGCCACAACTTTGGCGACGGATTTGCAAAAGCATTTGATATCCAGTACACAGACAAAGAAAATAAATTACAGTATGTACATCAGACTTCCTGGGGTATGACCACACGTCTGATCGGTGCGATCATCATGGTACACGGAGATGATTCCGGTCTGGTACTGCCGCCGAGAGTTGCGCCGGTACAGGCAATGGTAATCCCGATCCAGCAGCACAAGGAAGGCGTGCTTGAAAAAGCAAACGAAGTATGTGAGCGCCTCGGAAAAGTCTGCCGTGCGAAGTTAGACGACTCTGACAAGAGCCCGGGCTGGAAGTTCTCTGAGCAGGAGATGCGCGGAATTCCGGTTCGTATCGAGCTTGGACCAAAGGATATCGAGGCAGGAAAATGCATCGTGGTACGCCGTGACACCAGAGAGAAGATCGAGGTATCATTGGATGAACTTGAGGCAAAGGTTCCTGAGATTTTAGAGACCATCCAGAGAGAGATGTTCGAGCGCGCCAAAGCACATCGCGATGCACATATCTGGGATGCTCACAATTATGAGGAGTTTAAGGATATTGCAGCAAACAAGCCGGGATTCATCCGCGGTATGTGGTGCGAGGATCAGGCATGTGAGGATAAGATCAAGGAAGAACTGGCAGTGACCTCACGCTGTATGCCGTTTAACGATCAGGAGCAGATCGCAACCACCTGTGTATGCTGTGGAAAACCGGCGCACAAGTTAGTATATTGGGGAAAAGCATATTAATGAAAATTAATTTACCCGAAAAAGTCAGGCAGATCATAAAAATATTGACCGACCACGGCTATGAAGCCTATGCGGTGGGCGGCTGTGTGCGGGACTCCATCTTAGGGAGAGTCCCGCAGGATTGGGACATCACGACCTCTGCGACACCGCAGCAGGTCAAGGAGCTCTTTTTTCACACCATTGACACCGGGATCCAGCATGGAACGGTTACGGTGATGATGCATCATGAGGGATTTGAGGTCACGACATACCGCATTGACGGCGAGTATACCGATGCCCGTCATCCCAAAGAGGTGCAGTTTACCGCCAGTCTGCTCGAGGATTTAAAGCGCAGGGATTTTACCATCAATGCCATGGCTTATAATGAAAAAGAGGGATTGGTGGACGCTTTTGACGGTGTGGGCGACTTAAAACGTGGAGTAATTCGCTGCGTCGGAGCGGCAAAGGAGCGCTTCTCCGAGGATGCGCTTCGTATGCTGCGCGCAGTCCGCTTTGCGGCACAGCTTGGATTTACCATCGAGGCGGAAACCATCGCGGCGATGGAACTTCTGGCGGGGAATATCGCAAAAGTCAGCGCGGAGCGGATCCAGGTGGAGCTTGTAAAGTTACTGGTATCCGATCATCCCGAGAAGCTTTTGACAGCTTATGAGACCGGTCTGACTGCCGTATTTTTGCCGGAGTTTGACCGCATGATGGAGACCGGACAGAACAATCCGCACCACTGTTATACGGTGGGAGAGCACACGATACATGCGGTAAAAAATGTGCCATCGGACAAGGTGCTGCGCCTTACCATGCTGCTCCACGATGTGGCAAAGCCTGCATGCAAGGTGACAGACGAGCAGGGAATCGACCATTTTTACGGACATCAGAAGGCGGGAAGTGAGATGGCAAAACAGATCCTGCGCCGCTTAAAGTTCGACAATGACACGACAGATAAGGTGTGTCGTCTGGTGATGTGGCACGATGATGCACCGGAGCTTGACGATAAGAGCATCCGGCATGCGATATACCGCATCGGCACGATGCAGTATCCGGTGCTGTTTGATGTAAAGCGCGCCGACATTCTGGCACAGAGCGGTTATCTGCGTCAGGAAAAGTTAGACTATGTGGACG
>CAVCFM010000517.1:0-2631 GCA_963601305.1 bacterium
CTTCCCATAAGGTGTGATCGTCACAAACCAGAACGTATCAAATGATGCCAGCTCTGCGATCCGCCCCAGCATCGGCGCCGGGTTTTTGCTGCAGAATACCATGGCATCAATGACTTCCGGGGACAATCGATACCGCGTGACCTGCGTCGGATAATAGGGATTGCGCACCAGCACATAGCCCTCTCTGACCCGATTGTAAAACCATTCACTGTAATACGTCGGTATATCCGTTCTGCTGCCTGTATTTAATATCATAATCTGTTATTCCCGTCCGTAAAATCTGAGCGTCTTCTCCGCCAGCTTTTCGCCCTCATAGACCAGTCTGGCTGTAAAAAAGCGGCGCTCATTTTCTAAGAGTAACTTTAGGAAAACCGCATCGCCCTCCCATGTTGGGAGCTCTAAGATTTTATCCTTCTCAATCCAGTGAAGTTCCCCTTCTGTGCACTCTTTTAGCTCACCCTCAAATCCGTCCGCCGTGAAGAGACACATCATCTCCGACGCCTCCACATCACTGACAAACGTGACAAGTCCCCGGAATTGATAGGCGGTCAGCGTCAGCCCGGTCTCCTCCTTCACCTCGCGGAGCAGACATTCCTCCGGTCCTTCGTCTCCCTCCGCATGTCCGCCTACGCCGATCCATTTATTTTTGTTGCTGTCCTTTTCTTTTTTCGTGCGGTGGAGCATCAGATACTTTCCATCTTTTTCTATGTAACACAACGTTGTCATCTGCATAACAGTTATCCTCTTTCCTGTTCTATCGTCTCTGCTGCGCCCCGTCAGGCGTTCTGCTCCCCGTCAGGTGCTCTGCTCCCCGTCAGGTGCTCTGCTCCCCATCAGGTGCTCTGCTCCCCCGTCAAAGTCTCTGTTTCCGCGTCGAGCAGTGCCACAAAAGCCTCCGCTTCCATCGGCTTGTAAAAAAGGTATCCCTGCGCGCTGTTGCAGCCGCATGCAAGCAGAAAATCCTGCTGTGCCTGTTCCTCTACCCCTTCCACGATCACGCTCATATCGAGCTCGTGAAGCATGTCTACGGTATGCCGGATGATCGTCCTGCTCTTGCTGTTCTCCACATCCACGATAAAACCGCGGTCAATCTTGATCTCGTCTACCGGCTGGTTTTTTAACATCGTCATCGTCGAATAGCCCGTTCCAAAATCATCCATCGACAACACAAAACCATGCTCCTTTAAATATCTCATATTGTCGTACATGATATTCTCATCTTCTGAAAATCCGCTCTCTGTCAGCTCTAAGATCACGTATTCCGGCGGCACATGATACTGCTCCGCCAGCTTGACCAGCCGTTTGCGGAAATTCCGGTCAAACACATGGCTTCTGGAAATATTGATCGAGATCGGGACGATCTTACGTCCCTCCTCCAATCGCCTGCCGATCAGTTTAAACACCTGCGTCCAGATATAGACATCCACATCGATGATCAGACCGTTTTTCTCCAGAACCGGAATGAACTGTGCCGGCGAGACAACACCCCGCTTGGGATGTATCCAGCGCACCAGCGCCTCGCCGCCAATAATTTTACCGTCCCGCATGTCCACCTTAGGCTGGATGAACACGCTAAGCTGGTCTCCCTTTAACGCCCCCACAATGTCATTCTCAATCATTTTTTGGAGCATCATCTGGCTGCGCATATTGTCATCAAAGAACGCATACTTGGCATAGAACTTTCCTTTGATCGTATTTAGAGCCATCGTTGCATAATCCTTCATCAGGCTGACGGACATCGTGCTGCTCTCCGCGATACAGATTCCAAACGCCGGGAGCATCTTATAGGCGATCTTAAACTCTGAAATCCGCTTGTCCAACTGCTTTACAATCCCCACCAGATCACTTTTTTTCTCAAACGGCGTGAACAGCGCGAATATATCTGCACGGGCATGTGCAAGCACCACATGTTCTCTCTTTTCCTTCTGTTCGCGCAGCGCATCTGCCACGCACCCTAGCAGCTCATCCCCCACACTGCGCCCGAAAAACTCATTGATAGACTTAAAATTTGCAAAATCAAGTATGATCAGCGCAAACTTCAAATCCGGATTTGCAAGCATTTCTTCCTCGGCTCTATAATTAAACGCCCGCAAATTATAGAGCTCCGTTATCATCTGACGGTTGCTCTCCACATTATTCTCCGCCAGTTTGTGCAAAGAATACATGTATAAATCCAAATCAGCATCGCTCATCGCGAGCAATTTTTCCCTTACGGAACCCGTTGCCGTTTCCTGTCTCTTCCCCATACAGCCACACCTTCTGCCCTTTTGCCAGCATTATCTGCCGCGCATTTTTCCGGCGGTTTCTATTATTTTATTATAACATTGATTCCGTGGGTTTTACACCAATATTTACTTTTTCTACAAATGCATGATAATATTATCATATCACTAAAACATTCATTGTTTTCGAAGAAAGGGCGGAGAGTTATGAAAAACACTAAAAAAATTTTATTCTCACTACTTATCATCCTGTCACTTGTCTTTTCAACCGCTGAATTTTTACCGGCGCCGCAAAACACGGCTACGGTAGAAGCCGCCACAAAGACAAGGCTTAACAAGACAAAAGCAACGCTGATCAAAGGACAAACGCTGAACTTAAAAGTGTCCGGGGCAAAATCCAGCGTAAAGT
>CAVCFM010000517.1:2641-3919 GCA_963601305.1 bacterium
AATGTGCTGGACGAAAACGGCAGCATCTCCATGGAAAAGTTCAAGCCTCTGGTCTTCGACCACGCAACATACAATTATCTGAAAGTGGACGGCGTGGTGGGCAAGTCCTTTGAGATTGGTAAAAAGTTAAAATAATAAACATTAAAAGTGACAGCGGTTGGATTCGAACCAACATCTTCAGTTTTGCAAACCTATGCCATACCAGCGGCCACGCCGTCAGATACGCACCGGATCCACCGGTGCGAATAAAACGATTCTGTAACAAAAACTATTCTGTAACAGCCCATACCCTTGCAGGAAGTCCTGTCGCTCCCTCAATCCTCGGATACGATACGATCACGATCGCTCCGGCAGGACTTACCTGATCAAGATTTGTCAATAATTCCACCTGCAATTTTTCATGTTCAAGTACATATCTCTCGCAGATCAAGTCCTCGTGCTCCTCTGCAACTGCCGAAGAATCCGTATCCAGTGTTTCATGTCCATTGGCTGCCGCATTTCTTACCTTGTATATATACTCCAAAGCCTCTAAGGACCATCCCGGAGCATTTTCTCTTCCCTCTTCGTCAATTCCGGATACAGCGTCCATATCCGGCCATTTTTTTGACCAGTCACTCCGAAGTGCCACAAACGCTCCGTCAGGAATCGGTCCATATTGCGCCTCATAGGCTTTGATATCCTCCACCGTAACGGCATATCTCGGGTTTTCTTTTGCCTGCTTCGATATATCGACAATCACTAACGGAAAGATCAGATCATGGACATCATACTTCTCCGACAAATCCTTTCCCTTTGCAAAATGTCCCGGAAAATCAATGTGCGTTCCAAACTGCCCCGGAAACTTAAATGTCTGGATCAAGCACTCAAGTTCCGGCTTTCCCCAGTCCCACACTGTTTTTGCAAGTTCCACCGACCCATCCGGAATTCCTGACCAGTAAGGGCTATCGTTGTTCAGTGAATGGGATAATTCTATCCATCTGTAATTCTTTGCTTCCTGTAACGCGTTCCATAATTTATAATCTGCCATTGTTTTAATCTCCTTACTTTTCATAATGCTTGATTATCTGTAAATACAGGCATATTTTTGCTCTATAGGACGCACAACTTTTGCACTGTAATGTCGCACGGTATTCCTTATAACACAAAAAATGCCTGAGATTTTACTCCCAGGCAATGGCTTTTCATAATGACAAATTATCTTCGGGTGCATGACAGATCAGCCATACACCCAGCCATATCACTTGCCTGGGAGAATAGCATTCGACACATACACATATT
>CAVCFM010000518.1:0-3005 GCA_963601305.1 bacterium
CATATGGACCATAAATATACATCCAATCAGGGGAAAGCAGCTGTGTTCTCCTGAGGAAGGGGAGAGCATGTCAGAAGAAGAGAGAAAGTTTTTGGAGATCGTTGATCTGAAAAAAGGATTTGGCAGCGGGGAGACGCGTCAGGAAGTATTGCGTGGAATGAATTTTTCGGTGGCAAAAGGAGAGTTTTGTGTACTCTTGGGACCATCCGGCTCTGGAAAGTCCACACTGCTTAATATCATCGGCGGAATTGACGGCGCTGATTCCGGCTATATCTCGATAAACGGCGATAAGCTGGAGGAACTTGGCGAAAAGGAGCTGACGCAGTACCGCAGGAAGCATCTGGGATATGTATTTCAGATGTATAATCTGATCGGAAACCTCAACGTAAAGGAGAACATCGAGGTGGGAGCGTACCTGTCGGACAATCCGTTAGACATCGATGAGCTGCTTCACACCTTAGGGCTCTACGACCACAGATACAAACTGCCGAACCAGCTTTCCGGTGGACAGCAGCAGAGGGTTTCCATCGGTCGTGCGATTGTCAAAAATCCGGACATTCTGCTCTGTGATGAGCCGACGGGCGCCCTGGATTACAACACTTCAAAGGAGATATTAAAGCTGATCGAGGACGTCAATGTAAAATACGGAAACACCGTGATCATGGTGACGCACAATGAAGCGATCAGGCATATGGCAGATCATGTGATCAAACTCCGCGACGGGGAAGTGCGCCATAATGAAATCAACGCGAATAAAATTTCGGCGGCAGAGCTGGAGTGGTAAGGAGCGTGACAGTTATGAAAAAGAAGAGAGTGAAGAATCCGCTTGTGAAGCGTATCCCGAGGGAACTGGCAGGGGATTGGAGAAAATACCTTGTCGTGAGTCTGTTTTTGATACTGACCATTGGGTTTGTAGCGGGAATGTACGTTGCCAATGAGAGCATGATGCAGGCGGCAGATGAGGGCGTGTCGAAGTACAAGCTGGAGGATGGACATTTTGAACTGAGCGAAAAGGCGGATGCAGAGCTGCTTGAGGCAATTGCATCCGGGGAAAAGGCGGATGTTAAGCAGTACTATCTGGATAAAGCGAAAAAAGAACTGGATGAAAAATTTGACGATGAATTTGAAGAGAAGTTCACCGAAGAATTCGACGCAAAGTTCGAGACGGAATTTACGGAGAAGTTCGATGCCAGCTTTAAAACACAGTTTGATGCGGCATTTACCGCACAGGTAAAGCAGACACTGCTGGCACAAGGGCTGGATGATGCGACGGCATCGGCAATGTTAGATACGGCAGTGGCGCAGGCAAAACAGTCAGGAAGCTATGACACGGCATATAAAAAAGCGTATGACGAGGCATACCAGAAGGCATACGACGAAGCCTACGACAAGGCATATCCGGAAGCACACGATGAGGCATATGAGAAAGCATATGACGAGGCGTGGAATGAGATTTTAGACGAGATTGACGAGAAATACGCGGATGCCGAGGAAAAATATGAGTTAAACGACCCGGATTTTAAAGCGGTTCCGGTGAATGTATATGAGAATTTTTATCGAAATGAGGATGAAGACTACGATAACGACGGTGTGACGGACGGCACCATCCGTATTTTTGCAAAGACGGACGAGGTAAATCTGGCATGCCTGATGGAGGGAAGTTTCCCGGAGACAGAGAACGAGATCGCCATCGACCGGATGCATGCGGATAATGTCGGGATCCAGGTCGGCGATGAGATCACGGTGGGCGGACAGTCCTACACCGTGACCGGACTGATTGCCTATGTCAACTATGCGACGCTTCACGAAAAGAGCACGGATCTGATGTTTGATGCGCTGAAGTTTGACGTGGCAATGGTGACGGATGCAGGGTTTGACCGCCTGAGTGAGACGGTTCACTACACCTATGCATGGCAGTACGAGCAGGAAGTGGCGGATGAAAAAGAAGAAAAAAGCCTGTCGGACGATTTTATGAAGGCATTGCTGACGCAGACGGTTGTCGGGGATGATGAGCTTGAGGATTATGTTCCGAAGTATGCCAATCCGGCAATCAATTTTGCCACCGATGACATGGGCTCGGATGAGGCGATGGGTGGCGTATTGCTGGATATCCTGATCGTCATCATCGCATTTATTTTTGCAGTGACCATCAGCAACACGATCACAAAAGAGTCATCGACCATTGGAACGCTTCGCGCTTCCGGCTACAGCAGAGGGGAACTGATCCGCCATTACCTCTCCATGCCGGTGATCGTCACGCTGATTGCGGCAATCATCGGAAATGTTCTCGGGTACACGGTATTTAAGGATGTCGTTGTCTCGATGTATTACAACAGCTACAGTCTTCCGACGTACCAGACGATATGGAACCCCGATGCATTTTTTAAGACGACACTGATACCGGTCGTGCTGATGTTCGTGGTAAATCTGTTTGTTATCACGAAAATGATGCGGCATACACCGTTGCAGTTTTTGCGGCACGATTTGAAGAAGGCAAAGCGGAAAAAAGCGATGCGGCTTCCGAGATGGAGTTTCCTTGGCAGATTCCGCCTGCGCATCATGTTTCAGAATGTGGCGAACTACCTGATCTTGTTTGTCGGTATTTTCTTTATCATGATCATGCTTGCGATGGCAGTCGGTATGCCGGATACGCTGGCGTATTACAAGGAGCACACAGCTGATCTGATGTTTGCAAAATATCAGTATGTGTTAAAGTCCTATGAGGATGAAGACGGAGACGTCATTACCACCGCTAATAAGGATGCGGAGACGTTCAGCATGACATCGCTGCAGCGCAAGAGTGATACCTTGGACGAGGAGGTTTCCGTCTATGGAATCTCGGATGGCAGCACATATGTGCAGATTGATGGCCTGCAATCGCTTGCAGAGGATGAGGTCTATATTTCGGGTTCGTTTGGTGATAAGTATGATCTGCAGATGGGAGATACCATTCTGTTGGATGAAAAATATGAGAACAAGCAGTATTCGTTCAAAGTGGCAGGAAT
>CAVCFM010000519.1:0-3781 GCA_963601305.1 bacterium
AAGTTGATTGAACCGCCGTGTACCGAACGGTACGCACGGTGGTGTGAGAGGTCGGCTAATCAATTAATGATTAGCCTCCTACTCGATTATGGAAAAAATTATTCGTCTGTCTCACAGGGGGCGTAATTTAAACTTACACGGATATCCTGTCCGTAGTTTCCGAAGGATTTGCCGAACAGTGTCAATCCGCCGATATGTGCAGCATCATCCTCAACTGCCATGCGGAAACGGATGCCGCTGCGGTAATCCAGATCAAAATTGTCAATGGTGACATTGGAAATCTTCAGTCCGTCGATAAAAGTTCCCTTTTTGTTGATGACAAGAAGCTTTAAAAGTCCATATTGATTCCAGTTCTGAGGCCACCAGTCCGGGGTAAAGAGTCCCTTCACATCACCGAAATCGCCGGGGGAAGTCCAGGTGCCCACACAGACATCATTCAGATAAAAACTGATATCGGAAGGCCAGACATTGTTGATGCCGGGAGCCTCTGAGCTTAATTCTGCGGAGATCGTAATCTGGGTAATGCGCTGGGAATTTGGAATAAAGTTCGGAATTACATATTCCACATAGCCCTTTGTGAACCAGAGGATATCGGCATTGAAGCGATCCGGATGTTCGAAATATCTGGGGTCATCCACCTCTCCGATCAGAGCTGTGCCTGAGGCAAGTCCACAGGTTGGACAGATTTTGTAGTTGGAGTAGTGACCGACTTTTAATTCTGTATTGTATACATTCTGGAAATCTTCTGGTTTCTCAAGGTCGATCAGAATTTTGTCCAGGTGTACGGAACATATTTTCTGGTTGCCATGCCCGGCGGATTCATTTGAGGTAGTGATCAGCCCGCTGCTTTCCAGTTTTTTGATGTGCCCGGTTAGGGCACCATTGGTAATATTCAATCGGGAAGCGAGCTCGTTCATGTTCATATTGTTATTTTCTAATAAGATATTGAGAATCTGAACGCGTACATCAGAGCCGAGTGCTTTAAAAATTTCTAATCCTTCATTGAGGGATGTAATGTGTAGCAAGGTAAAATACCTCCATTTGTATTCTTTTTATAAAAATATTATATGAAAAAATTATGTTGAGGTCAATTCAATTCTAAATCATTTTGTCTTGTGGAAAGAAATGGAAGTGCACAGAAAACTATGGAAAATAAGATGTTTGTCCGATAAAATACTTGCGGCTTTCAATTGAATGTTATATAATTTAATAAAATATAAAATAATTTATCGATGATTAAACAGAAGATAAACGGGAGGAAAAGAGATTATGAAAAAAGGAGGATTTCATACGAATACGCCGGTGCATGACCCGGCAGTTTTTGTGGATAAAGATGAAAAATATTATATATTTGGAACGCATATGACAGCGGCGGTTTCCACGGATTTGCGATACTGGAAGTATTTTGCACAGGGGGTATCCGGAGAGAATCCCCTGTTTAGCAATCTTTTTGATGAAAAGATGGATGCATTTTCATTCTGCGGTAAGTTTGACGGAAAAGAGTATGCAGTATGGGCGCCGGATGTCTCGTATAATGCGGTAATGAAAAAATATGTGATGTATTTTTCGACATCAGGTTCTTATATAAAATCGAGTATCTGTATGGCGGTGGCTGATGAGGCAAAGGGACCTTATACTTATGTGGGGACGATTCTCCACTCCGGTTTTGATGCAGAGACGGTAGGCGGGACGAATGTCAGGGAAGTTCTGGGCGAGGATGCGGATATTTCCAGGTATCTGAAAAAAAATGGGCATTACAATAATCTGGCGTGGCCCAACTGCATTGATCCCAATACGCTGCGCGACAAAGACGGAAAACTCTGGATGGTATATGGGTCATGGTCGGGGGGAATCTTCCTGCTGGAATTAGATGAGGCAACCGGTTTGCCGATCCATCCGAAACAGGACACGAAGAATCTGATCGATTCGTATTTTGGGAAAAAACTTTTGGGGGGCGGACACAAATCCGTTGAGGGTCCATTCATTCTCTATAATTCACAGACAGACTATTATTATCTGTTTGTATCCTTCGGAAGTCTTGAGAGAGAAGGAGGGTACCAGATCCGTCTGTTCCGCTCTAAGAAGGTGGATGGTCCCTATGTGGATATGTATGGTAAGAACTTCAGAAGGGTCAGTTTTCACAATCCATACGGACTGAAACTCATCGGAAATTACACGTTTCCGAGCCTGGAGTGCGGATACAAATCGCCGGGACATAATTCTGCATTCATCGATCATGACGGTAAGATCTATATGGTCTATCATCAGCGTTTCGAGGGGGAGACAGAGGTGCATGAACCAAGGGTGCACCAGCTGTTTTGCACCAGAAATGGCTGGCTGACCGTGGCACCGTTTGCCACGGAAGGGGAAATGCTCTGCCCTAAGTCATACCATGCATCGGAAATTTGTGGGACATATTATGTCGTGGAGCATGGTCTTGATATTTCCAACGAGATACACAAACCGGTAAAAGTGGAGCTTGATATGAACGGTATCATATGGAAATATCGCGATCAGGATGCACAGAGTGTCTCGACGGATATCATTGACGAACCGGTCGGAAGTTATGTGCTTGGAGATGAGAGTTTTATCACATTAAAAATAGGAGAGAACAGCTATGACGGAGTGATCGTCCAACTCAATGACGAGGCGGGCAATCCCACCATGTGCATTACCGGTGTCGGAGGTAACCGGAGTGCGTGGGCGGTACGTTATCTGTAATACGTTCGTTTTCTTGACCTGCCACGGGCAGTCATAATTTTATCTGTCCCATTTATTGGACACGTCCTATGCCATAATCACTGCAAGAACGGCGCAGGAGAAGCGCACAAGTTCGAAAAAAATGAATGGAGTGTGCGGTAAAATGGGAAAGATTGATATGGAAACGGTAATGGTATGTGCATTGATGGCGATGGCAGCAGCATTTGGAATGGTTGTCGGAGCGGCTGCTTTTATGGGGATTGATCTGGGAACAGCCAATCTGGCGGCATGGATGGGAATCGGATGTGGAATCGGAGGAATCCTCTGGGGAGTCCTGCTTGTATACAACCACGATTACATTTAGGTTGACGCGTGCGGCATATTTTTTTATAATGAGACTGAATTATTATGGCTTGATAAGAGGTAAGTGCTTATGAGAAAAAAATATAGCGTAGGGTCGCTGCTGTTTGGCATGTTGATCGGGCTGGCGCTTTGCGGGCAGCCGGTGTATGCAACATCGGCAGAAAATCAGACCGCAGAAGCGGAAAGCACTGCGGATACTGCAGAGACAGTGACGATAGGTGAGGCGTCTTATTCGATCGTTGAGAATTTTTCGGCGGAAAACATTCCAGAGGATTTTGCAGAAGCAACGGTTACTTATCATGAAAAGGAATATAGCGGCGTACAGTTTAGCAAGGGAGATATCCAGATGCTGTATCTGGTATCTGCGGATGCAGCAGACAGTACGGGTGCTTTTTATATCTATGATGCCACCGGCGATGCATGGTATCCGTTTGTGAAAATGAGCCATGGAGACAGTTATGTGATCGCGGTGCCGGTGACAGCGGATGCTGCATTGGACGAGACCTATCAGGAGACTTCATTTAGTACATCAGATGGAAAAAATGTCACTGCATATCAGCAGACCAGTGATGAGGCATCTGATTTTTTCCTTTTTTATGGCATGAATCAGGATGGAACGGCGGGCTGGTATCAGTATGATGCCGCAGAGGGAACTTATCAGAGGTATCAGGCAGCTGCATCGGATGAGGATTCTTTAAGTGCGGACATGGAATATCTG
>CAVCFM010000520.1:0-5179 GCA_963601305.1 bacterium
GCATCGCACCGGTCAATGCCTGGCACAGCTGATGTTCCATGCCCTTGATCGGAACAAAATATGTAAACAACTCTCTCTGTTCCTTGGACAACTCGCGGATCGTCTTCTGGCTTGCAATCTCTTCCGGCTCTGAAATCTCAGGAAGAATATCCTCCGGGAGTGCAATATCTGGCAAGATATCCCCGCTCGCTTTTTTCTTCACATCATCGCGCAGATTCCGCTCTGTCTCTGCAAGAAGCGCTTCCTCCATATCTATGGACACTTCCTGCGCCGCGGTCTCTTCTCTGACATCCGCCTCGCTAAGTGCCTCTCTGCCGTCTGCTTCCGCCGAACCAAGTGCCTCCCGCATGACCGCCTCTGCCTCTCTGCCGTCTGCTTCCGCCCCGTCTGACTCTTCTCCGCCGAGCTCTTTTCGGGCATCTGCCTCGCCAAGTGCCTCTCTGCCGTCTGCTTCCGCCTCGTCTGACTCTTCTCGCACGCCTGCCGTTGTCATTTCCCGGACTGCACTCGCCAATGCCATATCGGCTTCGGTTTCCGCTGCAGACATATTTTCCGCTGCCAGTTCTGCCTGCTCCTCTGCAAAAAGCTCCTGCATGCCGCCTGTCACCGGCTCCTCCGGTGTGGTCTCTGCCATCGTTTCCGCCTGCACATCTGCCGTCATGCCTGCTGCCGCAAGCTGTTCATCCATCTGTGCATTCTCATCGGAAAGGCGGTCAATTTCCTTCTGAAGGATCTGGTTCATATTGGCAACCATCGCTGCCGCGCGGTCATCGCCCATCGGCTGTCCTGCGAGGTACTGCTCCTCAAGCAGATCACGCGGTGTCAGACCGGAATCCAGCTTCGGGATCACATCTGCAAGGCGGTCCATAATATCTCCCGCTTCCTGCAGTGCACGCGCTTTTGCCGACTCTAGCTTGAGCTGGCTTGCCTCATGCAGGGCTGCCGCTGCCGCACGTCTGGTCTTCTCCCAGTCTGCAAGTATCTCATCAATGCTCATCTGCCCGTTTATCTGCGGCTCGGTTATTCCTCTGTCCGGCACATACAGGTTCATCTGTCCGTCATAATCCTCGGTCAGAAGCTCCTGGAAATTCATGCGGAGCGTATCGTCAATCTCTTCATCCGTGGCGATATGCGGATGCTCCTCCTGTGCCACCGGCTGTACTTCCTCCTTCGGGAGCTGAAGATACGGAATGTCCTCGACCAGCTTTTTGATGTTATCCATGCTGTCATCCACCGTTTCTTTCTCAGTGGCTTCCATGATCTGCAACATGCTCTTCTGCAGCTCTTCCTGCAGATTCTGTGTGTTGAAACGCTCCGGCGAAAGCTTCACATCCGGTATCTGAACCGCCTCACTCACAATCTCTCCGGACTCTAACTCATCCTCCGGGCGCACCTCGACGATGCCGTCCCGGCGCAGCTTAAATTCGCGGTACTTCTCTTCCTGCTGTCTGGTGAGCGGCTGGTAGAGCATCTTCAGTTCAAGCGCTTTCTCCACATATGGGCCATCACCAAACCATAAAATCAGCTCATCACAGGCTTCGATACATTTCTCACTCATTCCTGCCTTGTGGTACAGACATGCAAGCTCATACGCCCACTCTTCGGAATATTCCTGGTCCTTGAGTTCCTCCAATATCGCGATCAGCGTCTTGATATCCGAACCCTGCGCCTTACAGATCTCATACTTTAACACATATTTCAGGTTATCGTGGGGAGCAATCTCCACGAACTCCTGATAGTAGTCCTTCGCCTCGTCGTAGTTCCCCATCTTGATCGCAACCCCTGCAAGATGATAGATGATCATACGGCCAATCGGCGACCTGTCATAAGCCATCAGAAGAATATCCCTGCTCTCCTCATAACGGCCGGTCTTCTCGTATATCTCTCCCGCCTTCATCAGTGCGTTTACATTTTTTATCTTATGCCAGTTAATCGTATCAGCAATCTCTGCCGCCTCGTCATAGTTCCCCTCTGCGGTCAGAGATTTCATCTGATCCAGCTTTAATTTATATTCGTATTTATCCAATTATGCCACCTCAAAATGTATCAATTTTATCACATTTATATAAGTTTTAGTTTATCATACGCATTTATAGATGTCAAAAATTATCGAACCCGGAACATGCAAAGAAACCAAGGCAAAAAGCCTGCTGCTCTCTGCCCTGGTTTCCTAATTCTACTCTGTTTTATCGGTTGTATGACTCTGCGTATCCGCCTCCTGCGGCTCGCTCTGATCCTTGGCATATTGAAGCTCATTCGTCTCCCTGTCAATGCTGACAAGATCAATATAACTTCGCGTATCGTCCGTCAGACCGCGCTTCCGCAAAAAATATGCTACAAGCTTCTGAACGATATAGTAAATCACTGCCATGAGCGGCACGCCCAAAAGCATACCCAAAAATCCCCATAATCCACCAAATATCATGATGGCAAATACGACCCAGAACGCCGAGAGTCCTGTGGATTCGCCAAGGATCTTCGGTCCGATGATATTGCCGTCCACCTGCTGTAAGATAAATATAAATATCAGGAAGTAGACGCCCTGTATCGGATTCTGCAAGACAATGATCACAAAGGACGGTATCGCCCCGATAAATGGTCCGAAAAACGGTATCACATTCGTCACGCCGATGATCACCGCGATGAGCATCGGTGTCGGCATCTTCATGATCACAAGTACAATGTATGCTAACACACCAATAATCGCGGAATCTAATATCTTGCCGGAGATAAATCCGCCGAATATCTCATTGCTCTTGCGCACAGTCTCCACGATGACGTTGGCGCGCACCGGTTTGAAAAGTGCATAAATAATCTTCTTCGCCTGTCCTGCAAATGTCTCTTTGCTTGCCATCACATAGACGGACACGATCACGCCAACAAGAACATTTAACAGGAAACGCACGCCATATACCACACCGCTGGTGATCGAGAACAGATATTTTTGTATCTTCGGAAGAATATCCCCCTCAAAAAACTGCTGTACTGTCGCTGTGATATTCGTAAACGCCTCCTGTATAAACTCGGCAATCTCCGTATCACCTTTGGTAAACTCGTCCACCCAGTCCATCAGGTTGTTAAACTCATCCGGCAGCGTCGACACCACATCCCCGATACTCGATGCGATTGAAGGCACGATTGCTGCAATGAGCAGTACGATAATCGCCGCCAGAAATGCAAGCGAACCAAATATCGCCACTCCACGGGCGGTCTTTTTCGCCTTGTGCTCACTCTTCATCCGCGGTTTTAGGAACCGCAGCAGATAGCGCTCCAGGAAACACATAATCGGGTTCAGCAGATACGCCAGCACAACGCCGATGATGATCGGTTGTAAGATCGTCGCCAGCTTTTTCCAGAAATCTGCAAATCCGTTATATCGATATATCATGAAGAAGAATAAAATACAGCAACAGAATGTCACAAATACAACCAGTGCGATCACGACATAGTCCTTAAGACCCCAGCTGTGCTTCTTCTCCCCATTTGAAGCTTCACTCTCTTTTTTGTATTTTGGCTCGTCCAAAGTAATATCTCCTTTATCTGATGTTACTTTCATTATAACTTATCTGAGCCTTTTTTCAATGGAGAAATCATTTCCTTTATACTAAATCAAGGGAATCGATCACCGCTTTTAACTGTGCTGCTGAATCCTGCAGCGCCTTGCTCTCCTTTTCGTCCAGCGGGATCTCCAGCACCTTCTCAATTCCGTTTTTGCCGACAACAGACGGAATACTTAATGCGAGGCCTGAAAGTCCGTACTCACCCTCCAGCACCGCCGATACCGGCAGGACTGCATGCTCGTTTTTCACAATACACTCAGCAATTCTCGCAACTGCCATGGCAATTCCGTAGTAAGTCGCACCCTTGCGCTCAATGATCGCATAGGCGCTGTCTCTCACGTCCTCATATAATTTTTCCATCGACGCCTCGTGGTTATAGTGTCCGCGCAGCTCGCAGAAATGGTTCAGTTCAATGCCGGAAACATTCGCCGCACTCCACACTGGAAGCTCGCTGTCTCCGTGTTCTCCGATAATTGTTGCGTGCACGCTTCTGCTGTCCACGTCAAGATGTTTTCCTAATAAATATTTTAACCGCGCCGTGTCAAGTACCGTACCGGAACCGAATACGCGCTCCTTCGGGTAACCGGAAATTTTCAGTGCCGCATAGGTCAGCACATCCACCGGATTGGCAACCATCATCAATATTCCCTCAAATCCTGTGGCGGTGATCTGCGGAATGATGGATTTTAAGATTCCGACGTTTTTCTCTATCAGATCCAGGCGTGTCTCTCCCGGCTTCTGGTTCGCACCGGCTGTGATAATGATCAGGGAGCAGTCTGCCACATCCTTGTAATCTCCCGCATAAATGTCCATCGATGCCGTATATGGAAGTCCGTGACCCAGATCCATCGCCTCTCCCTCTGCTTTTGCATGGTTGGCATCGATCAGTACCATCTCCGAATAAATGCCGCGCTGCATCAGACTGAACGCGATGGAAGATCCCACAAAACCACATCCGATCACTGCTACTTTTCTTAAATTCATCATAATTACTTCTCCCTTCTGTCTCTCTTATTCTTTCCTACAATCAGGATAATATTCCATCTTTCTCCAAATGTATGTTGGAAATACAACAAAATAATGGAGATGTGGTTAGCACTCTCTAACCGCATCTCCATTATATAAAAAATCATTCTCTCTGGCAATCTGTTTATGCGCGATTGTAATTGATCAGGCATCCCTTTAAGATGATCTCACGCTCATCATCAGTCAGATTTCCAAGCTCCAATGTAAATTCTTTTAACGCATCCCCTGCTACCACATAAGCGGTAATCTTGGACTGTTTCTGCTCCACTGCCGCGCGGATGCCCGGAATGTAGAGGTAATCCAGATTCTTAAATGGCAGCTCGCCCTCCGGGATGACAAACGGCAGCATACCCCAGTTGATCAGGTTAGAACGGTAACGCTTTGTCGCATACTCGTTGGCGATATTCGCCCAGCCGCCCAATACCTTCTGACAGGATGCAGCCTGCTCACGCGCGGAACCGTCTCCCGGCTTCACTGCAAAAATCGTGCTTCCAAAACCGATGTTTCCCGCTGCAGCGTCCTTGTAATCTTTTTCCTGGAATGCAGCTTTAATTGCCGCCATAACCGACTTTAACTCTTCCACTGCATCAAGC
>CAVCFM010000520.1:5189-34594 GCA_963601305.1 bacterium
GACAATTTCCCTCCTCCAGCGCTTTCTGTGCCTTCTGGATCTCTTTTGCCCGACCGACATACTGCGGGTCTTTTCTGGAGAGTGCAAACTCTGCCAGTCCCAGCGGATTCGAGCGGAAGGATGAAGTCTCTCCGGAAGGGATCAGCTCATCTGTCGTGGTAACCGGATCGTGGATCTCGGATACTACCTTTAATACCATATCCTCTGGCAGCGCGCTCATCGCCGGCCAGTCCTTGATGTTCGGTCCAAACTGGATCTCCACGCTCGGATCTGCCACACCCTTGCTGTCAAAGACGCGATTCTCATAGATTGTCTTGTCAAAGAAATACTTCGGCTTTGTGAAATTCACATCCACATCAGTGGCAGCCGTCAGATAGCCCTTATTCGCTGCTGTCGCTGCAATGGAACGCGCATCCATAAGCGCCACAGACGCCACCTGTCCGTTCTGCACCTTAGAGCCTTCGCGGTTCGGGAAGTTTCTTGTGGAGTGGCGGATGGAGAATGCGTTATTCGCCGGTGTATCACCTGCGCCAAAGCAAGGTCCACAGAATGCGGTCTTCACGATTGCGCCTGTCTCTAACAGTGTTGCCACTGCTCCGTTTTTCACCAGTTCCATATAAATCGGTGTGCTCGCCGGATATACGCTCAGCGTAAATTCATCCGGTCCAATGCTTGCTCCTCGCAGAATATCCGCCGCATCGCAGATATTTTCAAATCCGCCGCCGGCACATCCTGCGATGATACCCTGATCTACATACAATCTGCCATTTTTTACTTTGCTCTTTAAATCTAATTTGACTGCGCCGTCGAAGCTGACCTGGGCACGCTTCTCACAGTCGTCTAAGATATCCATGAGATTATTGTTCAGTTCCTCGATGGTATACGTGTTGCTCGGATGGAACGGCATTGCGATCATCGGCTTGATCTGGCTTAAGTCAATCTCGATCATGCCGTCATAATATGCCACCTGTCCCGGATTTAACTCGGCATAATCGCCGGAACGTCCATGGATCTCGTAGAATTCTTTTACCTTGTCGTCGGTTCTCCAGATGGATGACAGACAGGTCGTCTCTGTCGTCATAACATCCACACCGATACGGAAATCTACGCTTAAGTTGGACACACCCGGTCCCACAAATTCCATGACTTTGTTCTTCACATAGCCACGGTCGAATACTTCACCGATAATTGCCAGTGCCACATCCTGTGGGCCCACGCCCTTCATCGGTGTTCCCGTCAGGTAAACGCCCACAACGCCCGGCATATCAATATCATAGGTCTTAGAGAGCAGCTGTTTTACCAACTCCGGTCCGCCCTCGCCCACTGCCATGGTTCCAAGCGCTCCATAGCGGGTATGGGAGTCAGAGCCCAATATCATCTTGCCGCCGCCGGCAAGCATCTCTCTCGCATACTGATGGATCACTGCCTGATGAGGCGGTACATAAACTCCGCCATACTTTTTCGCACAGGTTAATCCAAACATGTGGTCATCTTCGTTGATGGTTCCACCCACCGCACAAAGACTGTTGTGACAGTTGGTAAGCACATAAGGGATCGGAAACTTCTCAAGTCCTGATGCCCGTGCTGTCTGGATAATTCCCACGAACGTGATATCATGGGATGTTAATTTATCGAATTTAATCTGGAGTTTTTCCATATTTCCAGATGTATTGTGCTCTTTTAAAATGCCGTAAGCGATGGTATTTGCCGCCGCCTGTTCCTTTGTACAGGCACTGCCCGTCTTAGCTGCAATTGCCTCTGCCGCCAAAGCGCCATCTTCCACTAACTCTGTACCGTTTACCAGATACACGCCGTTTTCGTATAATTTCATTGAATTAATCCTCCATCCTCTCTGTCCAACACTTCTGTTCACTGCTTGTCAAAAATTATATAGGTAGCCCTGATAAAAATCAAGTACTTTTACACGCTAATGCATTAATACAACCGTCCATCCTCCATCATGAGGATGATATCAAAGAGGCTGTCTGCCTCCGCAGCAATGACCTCTGCGGTCTCGCCCTCCGCTCTCGTCAGATCCGGCACCATAACGGTTCTAAGTCCTGCATCTACCGCTGAGCGGACTCCATTCGGTGAATCTTCGATTGCAATACAGTCTTCGGGCTTCTCCCCGATCTGCTCGCACGCATACAGATAAACATCCGGCTTCGGCTTGCCGTTTTCCACCATGGAGACTGAGATCACACGGGCAAACTTGTCATAGATACCAATTTTGGTCAGGTAATCCTTTGCCCGCTCCGGGTCTGTCGCAGTCGCCACTGCCGTGCAGATCCCACGCCCCTGCAAGTAGTCTAACAGCTCGTCCACCCCGGGCTTTTTCTCGATTCCATACTTTGCAATATGAGCACTCATCAGCTCTTTCCGTCGTTCTCTCACTGTCCAATAGGAGAAATCTTCTCCTAATTCACTTCTCAGATAAGGTGCTGCATACTTTCCTGCAAGGCTTCGTATCGCCAATGCCTGTTCCCTTGTCATCTCGTAACCGGCTTCCTTTGCCGCCTGCCGCCAGTATTGATTCAACCATTTTTCTGTATCAATCAGCACCCCGTCCATATCAAAGATTACTGCCTTGATCATATCTCTCCTTGTAAACCGGGAATGTGATATTGGCCTTAAACAGATCTCCATCAACTGAAATATCAAACTCTCCACCCATCAGCAGAGTCAGATTCTTCGCGATAGAAAGTCCAAGACCGCTTCCCTCTGTCGTTCTGGATGAATCCCCCCGGATAAAACGCTCGGTCAGATCATCGACACTGCTGTTTTCAAGCGCCAACGAACGCTCCGATACATTTTTGATGGAAAATTCTGCCGTGGAGTCATTGGCCTGCACCTCCACATAAACCCGGGTCTTTTCCATAGCGTATTTTGCCACGTTATTATACAAATTCTCGATCACCCGGTAAAGATGCCTTCCATCTGCCCAGATATGCACCGCAGAATGTGGCAGCTTCGTCACAATCGTCAGTTCCTTGCTCTCAAACTTCTCGTTGAACTCTCCACCTGTCTGGTATACGAGTTCCACCAGGTCAATCTGCTGCATATCCAGCTTCACATTTCCCGAGCTGACCTTGGAGGCTTCCACCAGATCCGCAGTCAGCTGTTTTAACCGCTGGGATTTTTCATCCAAAATGCTAATATAATTATTCACCCGCTCATTGTCAATCTTTTCAAGCTTCAAAAGGTTGACATAATTAATAATAGAGGTCAGCGGTGTCTTGATATCATGGGACACATTCGTGATCAGGTCCGCCTTCATCCGCTCGTTTTTGGTGTTGTCATCCACCGCGGTAAGAAGTCCCGTACCGATGTTATTGATTGCCTCGGCTAACTGACGGTCCTGTCCGTGCAGTTCTTCCACATCAATCTTGGCAGTCAGATCTCCCTCTGCAATATGGTTGACGCCCTCTAAAATCTGATAATGTTCCACCGCAATGCGGAGCAGGATATACGCCTCCCCACCACAGAATAGCAATAACAGTATCAGACATAGGATATTCTTATAATGAAATGTTCCGACTGCCAACACAAAGCACACCACCATGTGAAATGCAAATGCCACCAGGATCCGCACGGTAACGGTTCGCTCGCGGAAGGTCTTCTCGATCCCCCGGAGCAGCCAGTAGGTAAAGCTGCTCTTCCATATGGTCTCCGCCTTCAACCTTCGCACCATACTCAGGTAAAAAATCAAAAAGAGCACATCCACAATAAAGCTGATGGTACCGGATGCCACCAAAAGCCCTGACACGTCCCAGTCCCTATTCCCGGTCCGCCCCATAAGAGTCATCAGTTCTCCGGTTACCAGGATAAATCCCGCCGCCAGAAATTCCGTCTTAATGCGGTCAATCGTACACAGATGGATGCCCTCTTCATCCTCCCTGTGTCCCGCTGCCAGGGTCAGATACACCAGTGTGAGGATCCATCCCATAAGACTGATAATTCCTGCTACCAGACTGACTTTAATCCATGGATGAAGCTGCCTGTACTCCTGCCCTGCATCATACAGATCATCCTTCACCGGCAGCTGTGTATCCACACCGATCACAAGCACGGTGCCCTCCATCGGCCAGTAGGCGATGGAGTTTCCCTGGGTACTGTGATTGCCCAGAAAATAATTGTCGAAACCTTCAATGTTCGTGGAAAATTCTTTTTCCCTCATATCGCACAGCAGGTAATCTCCCATGGTCTTCGCCTCCATGAGAATCGTCTGCACATCAAACGTCTGTCCTTCCCTGGTGTCCGGCTGATTGGTATACCAGATATCATCCTCCATATACCAGTAACAGAAATTCGTGTCTTCCCTCTTAAATTCGCTGTTATACTGCAGATAGCGCTTGTCCTCGTCCGATGTGCGCTCTGTACCCTTCTTGATCAGTCCCAGATACTCATACAGGTCGTTGCACTTTTGTTCCATGCATTTCAGATAATAACCCGAACTGAAAAAATCATCCGTCCCGATGTCGGTCAGTTCCAGGATATTCCTGTCTATCAATGTTGCCAGCAAAAACAGTGACACCGTCAGTACAACGGTAAAAAAGGAGTGCAGCAAAAGCCCTGTCATCTTCGTTCCGTAACTATATGATTTCTTCTCCATCTGTACTCCTAGTTCTTGTCAATCTTATAACCCACACCCCAGACAACCTTCAGATATCTCGGCTCCTTGGGGTTGATCTCGATTTTTTCACGGATGTGTCGGATGTGCACTGCCACCGTATTATCGGCGCCGATCGCATCCTCATTCCAGATACTCTCGTAAATCTGGTTGATGGAGAAAACCTTACCCTGGTTCTTCACCAGAAGAAGCAGGATATTGTACTCAATCGGAGTCAGCTTGACGCTCTCCCCGTCTACAGTCACTTCCTTCAGATCATCGTTGATCGTCAGACCGCCCACCGTGTAGACTGCCTCGTTTGGCTCCGTCGCATTGCCAAGCTGCGTATAACGGCGCAGCTGTGACTTGACGCGCGCCACCAGCTCCAGCGGATTAAACGGCTTTTCCACATAATCGTCCGCTCCGATATTCAGACCTAAAATCTTGTCCGAATCTTCGGTCTTTGCGGAGAGTATGATGATCGGAATACTACTCTCCTCGCGGATCTTTAAGGTTGCGCGGATCCCGTCCAGACGCGGCATCATCACATCCATGATCAGAAGATGTACTTCATTCTCCTTGAGTATCTCAAGTGCTTCCTCTCCGTCATACGCCTTTAAAATCCGATACCCTTCCTGTTGTAAATAAATCTCAATTGCTTCCACAATCTCTCTGTCGTCATCACATACCAGTATTGTCTGCATGGTGTCCTCCCATCAAATTGCGCGAATCGCGCAATTGCCTATATTTCTTATATTTTAACAGGAAAGTGTAAATTGTTATAGTAGGGATTTCTTAATGTTTTTTTAAAAATGAATTGAATTATCTAGATGTGTTCTGCCCGTTCTTTCGCTTTAATTCCTGCTCGAGCTGCCGCAGCTCTTCCAGCTTCTGCTCAATCTGCTCCATACGGTCTTCATTCATCATCTCCATACGCCGCTTATAGCGGAAGGAACGCCAGATCCACCAACTGAAAATAATAACTTCCATGACAAGATAAGTAAGGGGAATATTAAGTATCTTTCCCCATACATAGTCCACAAACAGGATGACAATTCCCGGATCAATGACTGCCACGGAAATAAACTGTATCACCTGCATCTCATTTGGAAATAGGAATTTGATCAGCTTTGACCACTTTGTCTGCATATTTTGACATTTTTCTCGGTTGTTAAGAATTGTCTCGTTTTTATTCATCACTATCAGCCTGTCCTTCTATTCAGATTGTCCATTTTTCTTACATCATAGCACCAGGCTGATATTTTTGCAATCTATAATTGTAGTTATTTTTTCTCATTCTGAAAGAATTTTTTCTTTTTTTTCTTCTCCTCGGGAGATTTTTCCTCTCCGGACTGGTTCTTCCACTTAAAATATTCGGCATCCGGATTGACCGTAACGTCCGGTGTCTCGCTCTTTTTCTCCTCCGGCGGTGTCTGCTCTAACTCGTCTTCCACAATGACAAGTCCGGCTTTTTCAAAATATTCCTGATTCACTTTGATTTCCGGCTTGATGGCTGCATACGCCGATACCTCTGCCGCCGCATCCTTGTCCTGCTTTGCCTTCTCCCGCTCTATCTGGCGGTTGCGGTCCTCAATGATATCCAGATACTTCTTGGAATCCTTAAGTTCCTCGAGGCTGCGTCTGAGGTCAGACTGGTCTCTGCGCACCTCACGCTTTTCTTTTTTCAGCGCCTCATCCATCTTCTCATAAATTCCATGCATGGCATCGCAGGCATCCTGCATAATATCGCACACATTGCGGAGCGCCTCATCGCTGTAGAGAATCGATGCCGCATACACATCCTCCGCTTTGCGTCCCGCGTCCGTGACGATCGCCTCTGTCTTGCGCCGCACTTCACGCTCCGCCGCATCCCGGCTCTGCACCGTGAGCTCGTGTTCGTCCATAATTTCATATATGCAGGTATTCAAACGTTTTAAAAGCTCTATCATTGCTTTTTTGTCGATGATTACCTTACCTGGATTCCCCTGATAATTCTCCCCCTCGGAAAGTAAGATATGAATATCACGTAAAACCTGTTCCGTTTTATCCTGCGCTCCCATGTGTCCTCTCATTCCGCAGCTTATCGGCTGCCTTTTCGCTGCATTAACTTTTTAATCAATTTTACCACCAAAAATACCAGTAAGACAACTATCAATATGGTAACAGCCACAGCAGCCACTATCATATACGCATATTTGCTCGGATGCTTTAACAGTTCCCCGATGTTTTTGCTGTCCGACACCACTTTTCTGCCGTGCAGTTCGCTGTAATATTCCGGCACATTTCCAATGCCGTCACCGTCGGTATCGGAAAACGAGGACATGTAGCGCGCAATGGCATCCCACGCCTTTAATTCCTTACCGTTCTCCGTGATGATCACGTCCTCAAAATCCTCGATCGGCGTGCCGTCCGCATATTTCGGGACAATGGACAAAATACCGTAGGACATATCGGTCACTGCGCTTAACATCTGACCGCTGTATAAATCTGCTACCACGCGATAGAGCTTATCGTCTTCAATCTCGACCCGCTCCCCGTCTGCACCTTCCAGATACAGATCTGTAACCTTGTTTAAGATCATGCGGTTCGGATTGTAGGTCATATTCAATCCGCTGCAGTAAAGTCTCGCCGTCGTCATATAATCTGAGATAGAAGCATCTATCTCCGCTGCGGTCTTAAGCTCTGCCCCGGTTAAATACACGTCGATCAACGGATATCCCGGCACGCCGTCCGCACCGATTCCAAGTGAAAACGAAGTAAACACATTTTCCACCGTGATATCACCCGGCAGATAGGTGTCGCGGATGGTTCCGCTGGGCACCACAGCCACGTCCACCCGCACGCCGTTGTAATCTGCGGCATGCTCCACCGCATAGACATAGGCATCCGAAATGATATCGCCCAGGTTGTGCTCGGTGTGCTCTGTATACAGATCGTTTAACGCGCTGAAGCTGACATCGTTTTCCGCCAACACCTGGTCAGATGTGTATCCAAAATCCGCCAGATATTCGCTGTCCACCATATCCATAAAAGCGTCCACTTTTGCCTGTGTATCCGCATCAGCAGTCACATCGGTAAACATCGGAACCAGCTCATACTCTGTGATGTCCCATCTGCCATCCTCGCGCTGCTGCATGTGAAGGGAACCCAGCCGCTTGGTGTATTCCCCGCAGGATACGATATAAGTATTCCCATGCACGATCGGTTCATGCAATTCAGTATGGGTGTGGCCGCTGATGATCAGATCCAGCTGTGGCACGCTTTTTGCCAGGATGTCATCCTCGGACTTGCTCTCATCCTCCCAGGTTCCACAGTGGGATACACAGACGATCATGTCCACATCCTCGTTCTCCTGTACCTTCGCCACCGTCTCCTTCACCGCTTCCACCGGGTCCTCAAACAGCAGCTCACAGGTCGGCGCACAGGCAAGGGAATCCTTTCCGAACACGCCAAGCACGGCGATGCGCACGTCCCCTTTTTCAAGCACGACATAGTCCTTGACATCGTAATTGGAAAAACTGTCCGCGATCAGCTGCTGGCCTTCATTCAATCCCTCAGCCTGCATGGCGTCCCAGTCCACGTTGCACACCACCATCTCCGGCAGCACATCCCCGCTCGCCTTTGCACTGTTTAACATATTTGCCAGACCCTCGGACCGGTAATCAAACTCATGATTGCCCAGCGTCGTGACCTCGCAGCCGATTGCCCCTAACATACGGAGTTCGGCAGCCTGCTGCTCATAGATGGTCTGCGCCAGCGTTCCCATGGAAAAATCTCCCGCATCCACCACCAGGGTGTCCGGGTTCTCTTCCTTTTTCTCATCAATGATGGTCTTAAGTCTGGCGTAGCCGCCCAGCTCCCTGACCTCGTCCTCGTACACCGTCTCGTAACTGCTAAGATGCGAATGGGTGTCGTGTGTAAACACGATGTCCACCTCTTTTTGAGACGTCTCCTGCGCCAATAGTGTCATCGGCTGCGCAAACTGCGGCAGCAATACCGCCCCCAGCAAAATACCTGTAAAAACTTTCCCAAAATGTTTCATCCTGTTGCCCCCTGATACTCATGTATTCTGTGGCTGCACCCTCCCATAACAGCCACTACTTTTTACCTGTTTTTTACTCATATTTTACACGAAAATACGAAGGATGTAAACCAAAGAACATTAACGCGGTACAGTGCTATGGTAGCAAAAATGCACTGCCAAACGTTCCTAAGACGTTTCGGCAGCGCATCCGCTTACACTTCTATATAATCCTGTGAGCCAAGGTAATCCATGATCAGTTCCACCATCTCCACGTTGATCTCGCGGACACTCGGGCACTCCCGATACACTTCATATCCACCGGCACCGCTGTAGCGGTAGTTGTTCAGGCAGAGGGTAAAGATGTCGGTGTCCTCCACCGGTTTTCCCTGGTAAGTCAGTTCCACGATCCGGCTGCCATGCGGCTTCGTCGGGTCAATGCGGTAATCCACACCGGCATAATAATCGTAATTGTAATGCTCCACCTTCGGGTGTAGAAAGCTTTCGGCAACGACTACATTGCCGTCCGCATCCAGCGCAAAATATTCTGCGCTGCGCTCCATAACCGCCTTCAACCTCGCCCCGGTAATCTCACATACCACCAGCGTGTTCGGAAACGGGTAGGTCGCGATCACATCCCTGGTGCTGACTTCGCTGCGGAATCCCGCAATCTCATTTGCCAGTCCCACAACGGACAGCTGCGCTCCGGAAAAATGAAGCTGGATCCGGTTGATAAAATCTGCGATCGGTGAGCCGTGCAGCGCCATGGTCACCTTATCCTCCGGCAGCAGCGGGCGGCTTAAGTGACCCAGCGGCAGATCCAGCCAGTGCTGTATCTCGTCCTCAAGCGGCTGATACTTTTTCCGCAATTTTTCCCCTGCACCGTTTGGCGTCACATCGCCAGGCACATGCTTCGTGGATGTGATCTCTTTTTTATCGCCATCTACGGTAACTTCCACGCAGAAGTATTCCCGCGCCTTGTCCAACGGCTGCACCACGTAGGTTCCATTTACCATTCTGCCGTCCACCGACATATGCTGATGCCCGGTCAGAAGGATGTCAAAATCCAGTTCCTGGCAGATCTTGTATCCCACATTCTCCGTAGTCTTCGACAGGCGTTCTCCGGTGGTCAGGTCGCTCTCAAAGCCACCATGGTAAATACCGATGGTAAGGTCAACCTGTCCACGCAGCTCCTCCAACGCTTCCTTTGCCGCGATAAATGGGTCTGTGATACGGACTCCTGCTATATTTTCCTCTTTTTCCCATACATTCACGAAATCTGTGACAATTCCGACAATTCCGATACGGAGTCCGTCCGGCATTTCCCGGATGACATACGGGTAAAGTGTCTTTCCATCTTCATCGCAGACATTCTGGCAAAGGCAGGTTCCCTTATGATGGTCTCTGTATATCTTCTGATACTCCAGTCCGTAGTTAAAATCGTGGTTGCCGATGCAGTAGTAATCGTAGCCGAGATCATTCACCATCGCTGCGATCTGCTCGGATGTCGCCAGTTTATTTTTACAGTAATACGCCAGGGCAGAACCCTGTAACATATCTCCGCCGTCCATGATCAGGGTGTGTTCGTCTTTGACAAAGCCGTCGGCGCAGGCAAAAAGCCCCATCGGCTTTTCTATCGTATCTCCATAGCTCGTCGGGTAAAAATATCCGTGAACGTCTGAGGTATAATATATTTTCAACTTTTTCATGATTCTTTCGCCTTTCTGATATGCCGTTTTTGTCATGTGGCGCTACGCGCTGTCCCCGACCTCTAACCGGGCTGGCAGATACACGCGCAGGCTCTCGGAGCGCCTTCCATATATCCGTTCCGTCAGAAGCCGTATTGCGGTGGACCACACGATATCCGGCAGCATGCACAGACTTGTATATGTCGGATATTTAGACTCCAGAGTCTCAATATCACGATAGATAACGATTGCAACGTCCTTGGGCACACGGTATTTTTCCTCTTTGATAACCTCCATGACACCTTCCGCCACCTCATCATTGCCGAGGATCAGCACCTCCGGGATATTTCCCTGCGCAAACATTTCCCTTGCCTGGGCGCATCCGCCCTCGCGGCTCAGTTCACCCACAAAGAAATATTTTTCATCGTAGCAATCATGCTCCTGTAAAATCTCTTTTAAACTGTCGAGACGTCTGTGTCCGATTTTTACCACGTCGTCCTCGTAGACCCCGCCGATATAACCGACACTGCGGTACTCCTTCTGCTCCAGGAGGTACGACACCATCTGCTCCAACCCCTGCTGATAATCCATGACGATCCGGTCAAATTCATAATCGGTCTGCACGGAATTGACAAACAGGATCGTGTAGCTCTGCCGGCGCAGATCGGTCATCTCCTGCTCGGAAAAACTGCCGAACGCGATGATCCCATCCACCTGCATCAGTTCCCCGTAACACAGACGGACAAATTCCACATCCACACTCTCCGGCATGGACGCAGCGACACACCCCAAAGACTCCAGCTTCATATCCGGTCTGTCTTTTCTTACGATGTGCCAGTCTGCCACGCCGATGACAATCTTCTCTTCGTGCTTGCGGTGCCGCATTTTCGGCGGCACATAATTTAATTCATGGGCGATCTTAAATATCGAATCCCGCACCTGCGGCGTCACAGTCAACGTCTCGTCCTGATTGAGCACTCTTGAAACCGTTGCCTGGGATACCTTTGCTAATGCGGCGATTTCTTTAATTGTTGCCATACCCTGCACCTTTCTCCTGCAATACCATGTTGGAGACAACTCCGACCGATATATAATCATTCAAGACGGCTTCGATATCGGAACCGGTCTCCCCCTGCGTTGTCGGTATTCCCGCTGCGCTGAGCATAAATGCGCCCGTTTCCAGCTCTTTTTTCTCGTAATGATCCAGATAGAACTGGGTCTGTGCCGGAATACGGTCTCTCTTGATTCCCCGCAGTTTATCGCAGGTGCATCCCGGGAAGTTCACATTCCAGATCTGGTTTGCCGGAAGTTTTTTGGCAAGCAGCTCCTCTGTGATCGGTATCAGATATTGATCCACCACATCGTACACGCCGTTGCCCTCACTGGAAAACGCAATCGCAGGAACCCCCTGCATCAGCCCTTCCATCGCAGCTCCCACCGTTCCGGAATACGCCAGGTCCAGTCCCACATTGTATCCGACGTTGATCCCGGAAAACAGTGCGTCCGGTTTTTCCGGCAGCACATAGGAAAGCGCCACCTTAACGCAGTCCGCCGGTGTGCCGCTCACGCTGTATGCGTGCACGCCCTCCACCGGAAAGTCCACGGATTTTACCACAAGGTCTCCCCGCACGGTAATGCGCTGTGACATCGCACTGCACTGTGCATCCGGTGCCACAACCCAGACTTCGCCAAAGTTTTTCGCCATCTGCGCCAGGCGGCGGATTCCCTCCGCGCCGATGCCGTCATCATTTACCACTAAAATTCGCTTCTTGTCTTCCACACTCACTACTCTCCTAAAATCAATGTCTCGCCGTATTTTGGCAGGAAACGCTCCTCGGCTTCCTTCGATACAAACTGTTCCGGTCTGAAACTATGTAACGGGATCAGAGTCTTCGGTGCGATGGTATCTGCCATATGGCGCAGATAATACGGCTTCGCATGTCCGCCGGTACCCAGATATTCATAGGAAATATCAAGCACTTCCAGCATGGAATGCATCTTCGCAAACGACGGGTCGTATGCGCCAAGCGGTGCGCCGTCCATATGAAGGTACACAGAGATGACATCCTTTAAGTCGATCAGTTCATAAAAATCGGAGTAATCCTGCTGAAGGACATATTTTTCCGGATGCTCTAAAAGCGCGTCGCGATAGACAATTTCAAATCCTCTGTTTTTCACCTGAGTCTCATCGCTGTGCAGCGTATTGCCGTACACAAAAATGTGGTCTTCCGGATAAAATTCTGCCACATAATCCGCAGCCACCTCGTCGAGGACCAGGGTTCTGCCGACGCTCGCAAGGGAACCGATCAGTCTGTGAAGGCGCTCCACATTCCGGTTATAAGGATTGATAACCAGAAGTCCTTTTTTGTTCTGTGCAAGCTCCATCATCTCGGTCTGTAAGGATTCCTCGGTTCGTCCGGCATCTTCCGGCTCCTCTAATGAGAGCATATCCACATCGTCAAAACTGATGGTCACACCCTCGGTGATCATGACATCCGCACCCTTTACTTCCTTCGCAAACTGCTCGGTTACCTCCGGGTGGAATCCATGGAACCGGTAATCGCCGGTATAGCAGATACTGCCGTCCGGTGTCGTGATCAAAAATCCGCTGGCTCCGATGACATCATGGTCGATCGGCAGAACTTTGACGCTGATGTCTCCCACGGTAAAGGTGGTTCCGTAGTCAATTCCGATGCAGTTTTTGTGTGCGCCGCCGACCTGTAAATCATTGTTTGCCTCCAGACGACGGTACAGGCGCAGGGAATCCGAGCTCATATACACCGGGATATCCGGGTGCAGTAATCCGAGTCCACCCATATGGTCAATATGCATATGGGAAATCACAAAAAAGCACTCCTGTTTTGTCTCTCCGTAAGCCGCAACATCCAGCCTTTTTGCTGTATCAGCATCATAGATTCCCTCGGCAGGTGTCAGCATGCCAAGAGTCACATAATCCGCCCCGCCTGCTTCCTTCCGCATTTTTACCTTGTCATCCAAGCGGTCCGCCACCGCGAAACCAAAGTCAAACATACACTTTGCCTTCTCGGTCTCCACTTCGACAAAAGTTCCTCCGATTTCCCGTAAACCGTTATAGAATTTCAGTTTTGTCATGATTAACCATACTCCTTTTCCATAGAATGTGCATTTGCCCGGCAGGCTTTCCTGCAAAAAAGACTGCCACACGAATAAAGGTATCCGTGTGGCAGACCTTATTTTTTTAATTATTTGAGCGTGTTGTTTACAGTATCAACTAACTCGGTAAGAGCAGTCTCTGCATCTGTATTGTTTAAGATGAGCTCTTCCATCTTGGTGTTCATAGCAGACATTACATCGTAGCTGCCATCGAATGCCGGTGAGTAGAAGAAGCTGTCAGCCTGTGCGTATGCAGCTGTGGATGTTGGGTCATCCTGCATAAATGTCTGGTACTCGTCGGATTCGTATGCAGATGTACGGATCGGAAGGTAACCGGTAGCCATAGCCCACTCGGTAGTAGCTTCTGTGCTGGTTAAGTACTTCATGTACTCCCAAACTGCTTTCTGCTTGTTAGCATCCTGTGTGAACATGAACAGGTTTGTTCCTGCCTGGTTAGCTGCTTTTACAGCATCGCCCGGAAGTGGAGCAACACCAAGTTCAAAGTCGTCATGTGTGATGTAAGAAACACCTGTGCTGGAACCAACATATGCAGCAACTAACTGGTTGCTGAATGGGCCAGAGAAGTATCCGTCCTCACCTGAAAGACGTGCATATCCGTTCTCATAAAGTCCCATGATCTGTGTTACAGCTGCCTGTCCCTGCTCGTTGTCGAACTGTGCGCCGTCAGCAGTTACATACTCAGAACCTGCCTGACGAATGGTTGCCTCTAACATACCTGCTAAATCATCGTATCCAAATGCGATCATATCTTTCTGGGACTTGAATGCCTCACCAACGGTGTACATATCTTCCCATGTGGTAGGAGCCTCTAATCCTAACTCATCAAATAATGTCTTGTTGTAGAAAAGTACATAAGTACTCTTGTTGAAAGGCATACCGCTGATGAAACCGAACTCGCTGTTCTCTGCGCGGTAGCTCTCGATGATGTCATCATAATCATCATAGTCGTTTGCAACAAAGTCGTCGAGGTGAACTACTTTGTCAATATATGGAAGAACCCAGCTGTTGTAACCCTGTGCCATATCCGGAAGTGTATCTGCTACTGCATTTGCGGTAAGCTTTGTGCTTAAGTCGCTGTAGTAACCCTGGTTTACAAGTGTTACAGTGATACCGTACTCGTTCTCGCTGTTGAACTTCTCGGTCATCTCAGTAAGAGTCTCCTCCTGCTGACCGGTCATTGCGTGCCAGAACTCGATCTCGCATGGCTCGATGGTGCCATCAGTAGTAGCTGTGGAAGCAGATGCATCTGCGCTCTCTGTTGCCGGTGTCTCCACCTGATTTCCTTCGTTTGTGTCGCTGCTACTTGAACCACAACCTGCAACTAAGCCGGTGGTAAGTGTTGCAACTAACAGTGCTGCACTTAACTTTTTCAATTTCATTTCTCTTTCCTCTCTTTTCTGCGCCTTTTGGGCGGCTTTGAAATAATCTATATTAACCGGGCTATCCGGCTAATAACATATGAATCCCCTGTGGGTTTAACCCTTAATACCGCTCTGGGTCACACCCTCGATAATATACTTCCGCAGGAACAGATAAATAATGATGATCGGCATGACCAGAATACCGGACGCCGCCATGATCAGCTCGTAGGAGGAACCCGCCTCGGTCTGGAACCGGATCAATCCGTTGGAGAGCACACGCATCTCGTCGGAGTTTGTCACAAGTAACGGCCATAAGAAGGAGTTCCAGGAACCGATGATATTTAAGATTGCCACGGTGGTGATCGGGCTCTTATTCATCGGAACCATAATCTTTAACATGTATTTCAAGTCGCTGCAGTTGTCCACCTTCGCTGCGAGATACAGACTTTCAGGCACCTGCATAAAGAACTGGGTCAGCAGGTAAATGTAAAATATATTGGACAGCCACGGGATTACCATCGCCTGATAGGTGTTGATCCATTTTAACTTTGTGATGGTAACGTAGTTTGTGATAATTAACATCTCTCCCGGAATCATCAGTGTTGCAAGGAACAGGGAAAACACGATTTTTTTGCCCGGGAAATTCAATCTGGAAAACGCAAATGCCGACAATACCGTGGTGATCAGCACACCGATGGTGGTGAGCACCGTGATGATCACCGTGTTGATCAGGTATCTGCCAAACGGCGCTGCCGCCCATGCTCTCGCATAGTTGATAAACTGTGGCTCCGCCGGAAACAGCTTCGGCGGGATCGCAACGATTTCTGCCGGTGTCTTTAACGAGGAAGCAATCATCCAGATAAACGGAAGCAGCGTGAACATTGCTCCGATGATCAAAACTGCATATTTTAATACATTGCATAGAATATCTTTTAAACTTTTATTTTTCATTCCGCACCTCTTCTACTTTGACTTCCTGCCAGAAACCACTCTCTGCACCATCGTCAACGCAAGAATGATCACAAAGAGGACCACTGCTGCCGCCGATGCCACACCGTAATTGGCACTGTTGTAGAACTTGTCGTAAATATAGTAAACAACCGTGATGGCACTGTTTGCAGGACCCGCATTACTCTTAAAGAGTGAGAACACTTCGTTGTATACCTTAAATGCATTGATCATACCCATGATAAATGCATAGGCGATCATCGGGGAAATTCCCGGGATCGTGATCTTCGTGAACACTCTCCACTTCGGTGTGGAATCCACCCTTGCCGCATTGTATAAATCCGGTGAGATGGTCTGTAATCCCGCAAGGAAGATCAGGATATCAAACGCCATACTCTTCCAGACACTGAATATGATCAGCGCGCTTAACGCATAGTCCGGCGAATTCAGCCACGGGATCGCCTCGATGCCGAACCAGCTTAAGATATAATTCAAAAGTCCGTAGTTACTGTTAAAAATCCAGCTCCATACAATACCGATCGCGATAACACTGGTAACGTAAGGCAGGAAATAAATCGTCTGAAATACTCCCTGACATTTGATCTTGCTGTTTAAGAGCACCGCGATCAAAAGTGAGAGCGCAATGGAACATGGCACCACAAATACCACATAGATACTGGTGTTTTTTAATGCCTTCAAAAATACCGCATCTGCAAACAGTTCTCTGTAATTATCCAGACCGATACTTGAATAATTGCCGCTGATGATGTTGTAATTCTCATAAAAGCTCATGATAACAGCTTTCGCCAGCGGATAGATGGTAAATACCATCATGATGATCAATGCGGGCATCAGGTAGAGATACCCTTTCATACTTTTCTTTTCCATGACATGTCCCCCGCATTAATACTTGCTGATGGTTTTTCCATCGTTGTCAAACAGAAGGATCTGACCTTTGCGCACGCTCACGCCAAAGCTGTCACCTTTTTCAATCTGCATGTCAGAATGTACCAATGCACGAAGATCTTCACCGCCCATCTCAAAATGAAGCAGTAAGTCTCTTCCGGTCATGCGTACGTGGGATGCCGTTGTCTGCTCTCCCTCGTTGCCAACCACAAACGCCTCCGGTCTGACACCTGCACGGTAAGTGCCGTCTGCAATGTCACAACCCTCACGCAGCACCACGTCTCCGCAGCAGATTTTTCCGCCGGATACTTTTGCCTCAAAGGTATTGATCTGAGGCATACCAAGGAACTGAGCCACAAACAGATTTGCCGGATTTAAGTACATGCTCTGAGGTACCTCATACTGCTGTACGACACCTTTTTCCATAACAGCGATCTTATCGGAAATACTCATCGCCTCTTCCTGGTCATGGGTGACAAAGATGGTCGTAATCTTTACTTCCTGCTGGATACGGCGGATCTCTTCTCTCGTCTCAATACGCAGCTTTGCATCCAGGTTGGAAAGCGGCTCGTCCAAAAGAAGTACCTGCGGCTTCTTCACCAGCGCACGGGCGATCGCAACACGCTGCTGCTGTCCACCGGAAAGTGCCTTCGGCTTGCGGTCTAACAGTCCGTCCAACTGCACGAGCTTTGCCATCTCCTGCGCACGCTCTCTTGCCTCTGCCTTGTTGACCTTGCGGTTGATGAGCGGGAACATGATGTTCTCCTCGACCGTCATATGCGGATATAACGCGTAGTTCTGGAACACCAGTCCGATCTCACGATTTTCCGGTGCGATATTGGTTACATCCTTGTCTCCGAAATAAATTTTACCCTCTGTCGGGTCGGATAATCCCGCCAGCATAAAAAGTGTGGTAGATTTACCACAGCCGGATGGTCCTAACAGTCCCACCAGCTCGCCATCATTTACACACAGGTTCATATGGTCTACTGCCTTGAAGTCCCCGTATGCCTTTGTCAGATTCTCGATTCTGATTTCCATGAATATACCTCTGTCCCTTGCTTTATTTTGTAACTACTCAGTACTTTTTTCGTTACGTTTATTTTATATTCTTTGTTTTAACACGATTCGACATACAGTCTACCATAAAAAATACCAGAATGCACTGCATCCTGGTAAAGTTTAAGTAAAATTTGTGTATAATTTTTACTGAAATTTTAGCAATCTTTTTTATTTGCCTCTCCCTCCGGGAAAATAATCTTAAATACAAAGAAAAAGATTACCATGGAAATTCCTCCCATTAGTACTGTGGTACCAATGCTGTAAAGCCAGTTTGGCAAAAGTACGCTCGCGCATGCCACCCACACACAGTTGATGGAGTTCACAATGAATGTGATGACCACCCATGCGATAAAATACCACATGATCTGATACGGGATATTTCCCTTGCTGCGGAAGGTAATGTTGCGCTGCAGTGGAAAGTTAATGCACTGTGCCAGGAACGAACCGACCAGCATGGCGATCAGATAGCCGACGCCTCCGCCGATCACCACATTTCCGGCTGCATCGTATAAGACATCATATCCCAGTACGTTCCATGTAAAATCAATCCCGAACATGCTTACCGGGATCGCCGGCCAGCTCCATGCCGTACCTGCCAGCTTAAGTCCCAGCAGGTTTGGCAAAAATGCATAAATGATATATTGAACGACCGTGACTGCATTGCTGAATATCAGAAACAGTCCTCCCTCGCGCACCCATTTAGCGGCTGCCGGGTGTTTCCCGGCAAATCCGCTCCAGAATTTTTTTAATCCTTCCATGTTACTCCTCCATCTGGTTTAAGGTCTGATCCTCCTGCGCACTGTCTTTTTTGTAACGCTTAATTGCTTTTACCTCAATCAGTACCACAAGTCCTGCACATAAGATGTCGATGACGATTGCCATGATCTCCCATGTCTGTAAGCCGCCGCTTAAGTTTGCCTCGTCATATGCACGGCTGTTCACAGTGGTGTAAAGGATATTCTTGCATGCCTGACGCATTGCCAGAATTGATGTTGCGCTCTCGGTATCGCTTACATGGTTCGTATCGGTATCGTATGCAACTAACATACAGTCGTTGCCGTTACGGATCATACGGTCTGCATCCTGGTATCCGTATACACCATAGTAATCGGTCAGTACAAAGCCACGGAATCCCCACTCTTCACGGAGTACAGTATTTAAAAGTTCAGGCATCGCACCTGCCGGCTGTGTTCCGATGTAGTTGAACGCGGACATCACTGCCTTTGCGCCGCCGTCTTTTACTGCGATCTCAAATGGTTTTAAGTAAATCTCACGGATGGACTGCTCGGTTGCCCAGGTACAAAGCATATTGGTACGGTTCGTCTCCTGGTCATTCAATGCAAAGTGCTTGATGTATGCGTATACACCGTACTTCTCAGCGCCGATAACTGCATTGGCTGCCATATATCCGGAGAGGATACCATCCTCAGAATAATACTCGAAGTTACGTCCTGCAAATGCACTGCGGTGTGTGTTCATAGCCGGTGCATACCAGCCGGATACCTCCATCTCATCTGCCATCTTGCCGATGCTCTCGCCGAATGCTTCTGCCAGATCCACATTCCAGGTGGATGCGATCATAACTGCTGCCGGGAATCCGATGGAACCTTTTCCGGTAAAATTGTTGTTGATAGATGCCGGGCCGTCACAGTCAACGGTCTGTACTTTTCCGATAGAAGACACGGCTGATGTCTGGTATCCGCCAAGTGCGATCAGGCCATCCATATCTGATACGGTCATCTGGTCTAACAGGCTATCCCACTGTGCGTCATCGTAATCCACACCGCGGAGGTCTGCCAATGTCAGTCCGTTGTTTGCACCTGTTGTCGGCATCTCGTCCGCATCGTCGTTGTATGCGGTCGGGTCATAGTTGCTGTTGTTAAAGAAGGTTGCCTGCTGCTCTGCTGTCATAGAATAAGAAGTTGGAGCTGCTGTTGCCTCGTCATAGTTTGCAAATCCATCTGCTCTGGAAAGGTAGATCACATCTCCCTCTGCATCCTCAAACTGGTTGGTTGCAGCCACTTCGTCGGAGTCTCTTCCCTCTGTGTAAGCGACTGTAGCATCTACATGATAGGTCTGCTCATCTAAAATCGTATGGGAATCGCTGCGGATAGAGATTCCGTAATCGCCAGCCTCTAATACATAAGCTTTTGCATTTTCTGAGTCATAAGATGCCATATCCTCGACATCAAAGCTTACTGTGATCGTCTCGGAAGCTCCCGGCTCAAGCATTTCAGTTTTGTCAAATGCGATCAGGTTCGCGGAAGCCTTCTCAATGCCGCCGTTCTCATATGGTGGATTATAATATACCTCAACCACATCTTTACCGGCAACATCGCCGTTGTTTGTCACGGTCACATCAAATGTGATGGTTCCGTCGCTCTCTGTGATATCGCCCATCTCCTGTGAAAATGTGGTGTAAGAGAGTCCGTATCCAAACGGATACTGTACGGTAGCGTCATAGTCGATCAGACCTTCCGTTGCTGCTGTCTCGTAGAAACGATATCCTACATAAATATTGTCTACATAGTTTACAAAGTTTGGTGTAACTGCTACGCCGTAGCTGTCTGCTGCGTAGTCGTCCATGTTGTCATATGCAAATGCACCAAAGTTGTTGTAAGTCGGTGTTGCTGTCAGATCATATACAAATGTGTCTGCTGTCTTTCCGGATGGATTGACAGTTCCTGCTAAAATCTCGCCCAGTGCGGTAAATCCGGTCTGACCGGTACCTGGGCAGAGCACTACGGATTTGATGGAATCATACTCATCCACAAAACCGAGTTCCATGGCGTTTGCTGCATTTACCACAACGATCACGTTGCTGTAATCAGCGGTGACACGATCAAGCATTGCCTGCTCGCGGTTGGAAAGCTCTAAGTAATGCTTGGATGCATCGATATCATCCTTATTGGTAGTGTATGTAAGTCCTGAGGAACCGAATGTGCCGCCCTCCTCAAAGGTATCTAAGTCGGTAATGCTGGTCGGAAGGTCTGCGCCCTCTCCACCGGAACGTGCGATTACAACAACCGCGGTATCTGAAAATTCTTTTGCGGAATCAAAGATTCCTGCCTCGTCATACTCGTCGATGGTCGGCTCCGGAATGGTCCAGTCCTGTCCCCACATACCAACGGTCGGGCGGGTATCTCTGTATGCGGTATAGAAGTTTACCAGATCCTCGTTTACCTCAAATCCTGCATCTTTTAAACCATCTAAAAGAGATACGGTCGGATATGCATCAGATAAGCTTCCGGAACCGGTTCCGCCGTATACCGGATTGGTGGATGACCATCCGAATACATTGATCTTAGTTCCCTCTGCAAGTGGAAGTGTATTGCCTTCATTCTTTAACAGAACGATTCCTTCCTCCGCGATCTCTGTACAAAGCTCCTTTGCCTCCTCCGAGGTCTCATCGGAGATAGAGCCAGCCCCCATAGCCAGAGAAATCATGCTGTTCATTGGTATGAAACAGATCAGATTGATAATAATAACTGCTGCCATGAAAAATGCGGTCCATGCTTCTTTGCGGACAAGTTTTTTCAATGGTTTCTTCAGCTTCATGCAAGCCACTGTCACAACGATTGCGAGAGCTAAGCATACGCCCAGCGCAATCAGGTATGGCTTGATGGAATTAATGACGTTGATGACGTCGTCGATGTTAATTGCTAACATTCTCTTCATCCTCCCTTTTCCTGTTGTTCTCTTGAACTTCGTATCCTAATACTAGCATCTATTTTTTCCCTTGGGAGAAATATGCACAACCTGCACTTTTTTTGCACAAACGGTTGTATGAGTTGTGCATTTTAGTTAAATTCGTTTTGCTTTTTTGTGCACATCGCATAATTTCCTGTCAAAAAACGCTTTTATGCATCCGCTATTTTCGGAAGCATGCCGCGATCAGATGGCCGGTTCCCTTGAGCCGGTGTCCGTTGCAGATTTCCGTGATCGCCTCCGCCATCTCCATGCTGATGGCGCCTCCGGTCATCTTTGCCAGCCCACGGATCGGCATATTGTAGATAAACAGCACATTCAAATTCGGGATCCCCTTTTTCTCACTGTTCTTTTTCATCCGTGTAAGCACCGCACAGGCAATTTTTCCGATGATGCTCTTGCCGTAGTACAGCTGGCAGATGGCATCGTTCATGCGGATTTCTCCGCTCCAGCTGCCATCCGGGATTTTTCTTCCATATAATACTTCGTACTCGGCATCGTTAATATCTGTCACCTGTCCGGTAAAATAATCCGGCAGGCTCGCAGGACTGTATCCACCGTCTTTTACGGTTCCCGCCACCTCAACGGTGTCTGTCAGGCGCATTTCCTCTGCATTGCTTCCCACGGAGACCGTGTATGTACCGCTCTCGATCTCCCAGGTATTGGTCCGAACATCGTAAAAACGGAACGCCTTGTCGTCAAGTGGGATGGTCACTTCTTTTTCTTCCCCGGCTGCTAAGGATACTTTCGCAAAACCTTTCAACTCGCGCACCGGGCGGAATACGGTCTTCGATTCTTTTCCGATATAAAGCTGCGCAATCTCTGCGCCGTCGCAGTCGCCGGTATTTTTTATGGTAAATGTCACCTTGTCCTTGTCCACTTTTAAGTTGCTGTAGGCGAACGTCGTGTAGGAAAGACCGTAGCCAAACGGGAACTGCACTGCCTTACCGACGCTGGTATAGTAGCGGTAACCCACATACAGACTCTCGCGGTATTCGCTGCTGCGCTCCTTACTCGGATAATACCGGTAGGACGGTACATCCTCATAGCGGTACGGATATGTCTCGTTTAATTTTCCGGACGGACACACCTGACCGGTGATGACACGGAGCATGGCAGACGCGCCTGCCTGACCGCCCAGATAGCCGTGTAAAATACCTGCCACCTTGGAAGCCCACGGCATCTCCACGACAGAACCTGCCGACAATACCACGATCACTTTTTTGCTCACCTCGCAGACCGCATCGATCAACTGATTCTGTGCATCTGTCATTTTCATATGTGTGCGGTCCAAGCCCTCTGTCTCGCTGATCTCATCCAGTCCGGCAAATACCAGCACCACATCGGCGTCCTTCGCCACTTTTTTTGCCTCTTCCATCAGTGCAGTATCCGGTTTGCCGTTCCGCACATAACCTCTCGCATAGGCAGACATCGCAAGTCCGCTCTCGCCGATGCAGTCCAAGATCGTCTCCGGCGTCTTAGTCGGATTTACCAGGGAAGAACCTGCTCCCTGATAGCGCGGCGTCTTGGCGAAATCACCGATCACTGCCACTTTTGTGCCTTTTTTAAGCGGCAGAATGTGATTCTCGTTCTTAAGCAGAACAACGCTCTCCTCCGCTGCCTTTCTCGCAAGCGCGTGATGACCTTCGATATCAAACGTGGTTCCCTTTCCATCCACAGTCGCCTGATGCGTTGCAAAAACAATCTTAAGCAGCTCATCAAGACGCTGGTCTAAGACTTCTTCCTTTAAGATTCCGTTTTGTACAGCGCGCACAATGTCGTGCATGCCGCATTTTCCGGTTCCCGGCATCTCGAGGTGGCTGCCGTTCTCCACACCGGCTGCATGATCGTTGCTGGCGCCCCAGTCGGAGACGACATATCCGTCAAAGCCCCACTCATCCACCAGGATTTCCCGCAGCAGGTGATGATTTTCATTGGCATAGACACCGTTAATCTCATTATAAGAAGACATGATGGATTTTGCCTTGCCCTCTTTTACCGCAATCTCGAACCCGGTGGTATAAATCTCCCGGAATGTGCGCTCGTCCACAACCGAATTGCTCGCCATACGGCGCAACTCCTGGCTGTTTACCGCAAAATGCTTCGGGCATGCGGAGATGCCCCTGCTCTGGATTCCGCGCACGTAAGCAGCCGCCATTTTTCCTGCGTGATACGGGTCCTCTGAAAAATACTCAAAGTTACGTCCGCAGAGCGGGTTTCTCTTAACGTTCAGTCCCGGTCCCAGTATGACATTGACGTCCATCGTCACCGCCTCATCGGCAAGCGCCGCGCCAATCTCCTCCCCGAGGCTTTCATCCCAGCTGTTTGCAACCGTCGCCGCCGTCGGGAAACAGGTTGCCGGCAGACTCGCATTTAAGCCCAGATGGTCTCCGGCTCCCGCCTGTCTGCGCAGTCCGTGAGGGCCGTCTGACATCGCCATGGAAGGAATTCCATATTTTTCATAATCCATTGTCTCCCATGTATTTTTTCCAGACATCATGCTGGCCTTCTCCTCCAGCGTCATTTTTTTAATAATCTCTGCATATGTCAGTTCCATATGAATTACCATGCCTTTCCGTAATTTTTCCACTGATAGTCATTATCCACTGCTACCATCATAACAAAAAAAATCCCCTCATCCGTCTTTTGGCACAAATCGCTCACTTTTCGGCACAAACGGTATCACTCTTGCCCTATTTTCACAAAAACAGGGTTGTAAAATTGTGCATATTGAACAATCTTACAACCCTGCTTTTAAACGGTGCCCTCTGCCGTCGCCTGCGCCTTCTCCCTCGGAAGCGGGATCAGCACTTTTAACTCAAACCAGTTATTATCGGCATGGATACTTAACGCTCCCTCATATTTTTCTGCGGTATAGCGCATGCTCTTGATGCCATACCCATGTACTTTTTTGTCCTTCTTCGTGGTAACCGGGGTGCCCTCCCCGTATTTCAGACTGCCCTCGAAATAGTTTTCCACTTTTATCATCAGAAAATCCCGCTGTCTCGACACGGTCACATGGATCAGCCGTTTTTCCTTGTCCGGGATCTGTTTTTCACACTCGATCGCATTGTCTAAGGCGTTTCCGAAGATACTGCAGATGTCCGTCGTGTCCATAAAATCGACGAGTGTTCCGTCTGCCACACAGGTAAACGTGATGTCATTCTTGGCACAGAGCAGGCTCTTGCTGGTCAACACCGTATCTAAAATCTGGTTGCCCGTCTTATTCTGCACCTCATACTTCCGGATCTCCTCCTCCATCTGATTTAAAAATGCCTCGCGCTTTCCCGGATCCTGCTCACTGCGGAGCACTTCGATCTGATGCTTTAAGTCATGGTATTTGTAATTGATCAGGTCGATGCTCTCCTTGGACTGGCGGTATTGCAGATACTGGTTCTGTAACACATTGTGCACCGCCTCAAGCTCCTTGCGCACGCGGATCTCACAGCACTGCACCATATGGGCGTAGAGCATTCCCACTCCGCCGAGCGTCACCAGGGTGCGGATATTCATGATCTCAAATGAATACTGACTTGAAAACGGCGTCTGGATACTTAAGAAGCTGATATTGCTGATAAAAAATATAGCGACTCCGATGATAAGCGCCGACATATATTCCCGGCTCCGGATATGCATCTGTCCATTCCGTGGCACATGCTTGTGCAAAAGCGCCCACAAAATCGTACATGTCCCGCCGTACACCAACATCATAAGCAGCCATTCCAACACCCGCGGCACTGACACCGGCACCTGTCCGCACCACAAAAAACAGAACAGCTGCCAGAATAACGCCGCCATAAATTCTGCACAGACAAATGCCTGGATACCAAAATATGCTGCATCCAGCTTATGGATATCACAGAGCAGATAAATATATAAGATCATCAGCGCCACCGCAAATATCATGCATGGTATCCACAGATAGATCGGCACATCTCCGGTCAGCACCATAAACGCAATCTGAAGCGCCAGCGCTCCGGCAGACAAAAGTATTGTCCGTCGCCCCGAAAAGCGGTGTTTTAACAACACGACAAACAGCATACAGGACATCCACTCCGCAATCGCGGAATAGTAACGCGGAATGTCCACCATCACAGTTTCCATCACTTCATCACCTCGCCCCAGTAATTCGTCAACGCCTCCATGAAATCCTTCTTGCGGGAACGGCTTAACAGCAGCGCTTCCCCCCGCACCATGGCGCATCCGTCCTGCACGCCGTCCACATGGGCGAGATTGATCAGATATCCCTTATTCCCCCGGAAAAAGTTCATCCCGGAAAGCTTGTCCTCCATGTCCTTCATCGCCCCGGACGCCTCGTAATTTGCCGCTGCCGTGTGCACGATCAGGTTGTGTCCCTGGCTCTCAATATAAAAAATATCCGCGACGTCCACCCGCACGGCGCCGCCTTTGATGCTTAAGGAGATCGCCTTCTGCTCTCTTTTTTTCATCCGGGAGATCGCCCGGGCAAGCCGCTGTGAAAATGCAAAATAGGATACCGGCTTTAACACATAATCCAACGCATCCACCGCATAGCCACGGATCGCGTACTGCGCCATATTTGTGATAAATATAATGACCACTTCGGTATCCACCTTGCGTATCTCCTCCGCCGCCGACATACCATCCATAAACTTCATCTGCACATCCATCAGGATAATGTCAAACTGTGCTTTGTATTTATTTACGATGGCATCGCCGTCCGAAAACAGCGTGATATCAAACGTCTCGCCGTTCTCCTTTGCGTACTGCCCAAGGAAATCCGACAACTGTTTTGCATAGTGCGCTTCATCTTCCACAATCGCTATTTTTATCATCGTTACCCCTCATAATACAATCATTTTCATCTATGACAGTATATTATATTTTTGCTTTTATGACAATTTTCTGTCAATCTTGCAAATTTTCTGCAAATATGGTACCATAGACCTAATGACGTATTGGGAGGTTTGAAAATGAATAATGTAAAGGTCAAAAACAAAATGATCCTCGTAATGGTTACGGCATTGATCGCACTTACCATTTGTGTACTTGTTTCCACTTCGAGCATGGACAAGCTGCAGGATACTGCATTAGACACCCTCGAAACCAGTGAGCGTACATCTTACGACGATTTGATCAAGGAACAGGTCGACAGTGTCATTTCACTCTGTCAGACCATTTACGACCAACAGCAGGCAGGCGTATACACCGAGGCAGAAGCCAAAAAGCTCGCTGCCGATCTGATCCGCGAATTGCGGTACGGTGACAACGGTTATTTCTGGGTTGATACCTATGACGGCACGAACGTCGTTTTACTCGGAAATGCCACAGAGGGCACCAACCGTTACGATGCTGTGGATGCTAATGGCTACGCAATGATCAAAGATATCATCAGCGCCGGCCAGCAGGAAGACGGGGGTTACGTGGATTATGTATATCCGAAGGAGGGCGAGACAGAGCCTTCACCGAAGCGCTCCTACAGCAAAGCCTTCGAGCCTTATGGCTGGGTTATCGGAACCGGAAATTACACCGATTATATCGATGAGAGCATCGCAGCGACCAAATCAGACTTTTCTGCTTATGTAGCCAGCAGCAGAAACGCATTGGTTGTCATTGCCGTTCTGGTCGAAATCGTTATGATCCTTCTGCTGACACGCATCACATTCAGCGTCGTCAGATCTCTGCGCAAAGCGCTTGCCCACCTTAGCGATATGGAGCAGGGCGACTTTTCCCAGCCGATTGAGGAAGACCTGTTAAAGCGCAAAGACGATTTCGGTTCTTTCTCCAAGTCTCTGGAATCCATGCGTGCCGAGATGGCGAATCTGATCGGTGAGGTTAAGAGCGAGGCATTAGAGATTACGAATATGGTTCAGGATATTGACGCGAACATCCAGTCCTTAGATGAGGAGATTGAAAATGTCTCCGCAACCACCCAGCAGCTTGCTGCCGGCATGGAGCAGACCGCTGCCTCCTCCGAGGAGATCGACGCCATGTCACACGAGATTGAGAGCGCTGCAAAAAGTATTGCGACCCGCTCCCAGGATGGCGCCACCGAGGCAGACGATATCCGCGAGCGCGCCATCGGCATCAAGAGCGATACCGAAAAAAATGACACCAGAACCCGTGCCATTCATGAAGAGATCAACGAGAGTCTTACAAAAGCGCTGGAAGACATTAAAGTTGTTGACCAGATCAATGTTCTCGCCAAATCGATTATGGATATCACCGGTCAGACCAATCTTCTTGCACTGAATGCCTCCATTGAGGCTGCCCGCGCAGGAGAAGCCGGAAAAGGCTTCGCTGTCGTTGCCGATGAGATCCGTGTACTGGCAGAGCAGTCCAAGGATGCTGTTGCCAACATTCAGGAAGTCACCCAGAACGTAACTTCCGCTGTCGCCAACCTCGCCAAGGACTCCGAAAAATTACTGGAATTTGTCGGTTCCGACGTCGTACAGAGTCTGGAGGGCTTTGGTCATATGGCAGACTCCTACAACACCGATGCCGCCAATATTGACTCCCTGGTTACAGACTTCTCCGCTTCTTCCGAACAGCTTCTCGCCTCTATCAGCGGCGTCATGGATGCCATCGGAGAGGTCAGCAAGGCAGCAACCGAGGGTGCAACCGGAACCAGCGATATCGCAGAGAAGACCTCTGTTGTTGTGGGTCGCTCCGCCGATATCCGGGAAAAAGCAATCGCTGCACACCAGTCAGCAGACCAGCTCCAGCAGACCGTCGGACGGTTTGTTGTATAAAAGAAGCGCCAGCATTTATAAGCTAAGCGCCAGTTCTGGCAGATCAACTGCCGGAGCTGGCACTTCTTTATTAATTAGAGACTTATTTTTCAGCCTCCTTCTTGCTTTGTTATCCCTCGAAGACAATCTGTCCGTCGATAATGGTGTATAAAATCTTTGCATCAACCGCAAACGGAGTTCCCTGCACCATGACAAAATCGGCATCTTTTCCCTCTTCAATGCTTCCCACACGGTCCTCCGCACCGATGTGTTTTGCCGCGTTGATGGTAATTGCCTGCAATGCGTCAAACTCCTTCATCCCATTGTGGATTGCCCTTCCGGCGCACAGCGGCAGATAACGCTCCTCGATCACCGGGGAATCCGTGATGATCGACACCTGACATCCCGCATCTGCAAGGATTCCCGGTGTGGAAAATCCTTTATTTTTCAGCTCATACTTCGATGCATGCCCAAAGGACGGTCCCACTGCCACCGGAAATCCCTCCTTCGCCAGATCGTCCGCGATCAGCGCTCCGTCCGTGGTATGGTCGATGCGCAGATCCAGTCCGAACTCCTTCGCGATACGGATCGCCGTATAGATATCATCCGCACGGTGCGCATGTGCCTTTAACGGAATCTCGCCTCTTACAACCGGTATCATCGCCTCCAACTTCATATCATAGGAAGGCAGCTTTGCACGCTGCTCCTCATCCATTTCTGCAAGGTCTGCTTTCGCGATTCCCTGCGGGCAGCCGGCATCCTCGCATTTTTTTGCATATAGTTTTGCCTTGACCAGTTCCTCCCGGAGCTTTGCCGCCACTGACATGCGGGAGTACACTCCCTTGTCCTTGTAACAGTTTTTCGGATTTTCGCCGAATGCAATTTTCATCGCAGACTTTTCTTTTACCAGCATATCGTCCACTCTTTTTCCGTAAGTCTTGATGACGCAGAACGTGCCGCCGATAACATTCGAGCTTCCGGGTCCTGCCGAAACACAGGTCACACCGCCCTCTCGCGCCATCCGAAACGTCTCGTCCTGCGGGTTGATCGCATCCACCGCCGAGAGCTGCGGCGTCACGGCATCGCCCATCTCATTGTAATCTTCCCCTGCAAATCCCACTGCATAGCCGTCGAGTCCCAGGTGACAGTGCGCCTCCACAAAACCGGGATAAATATCAATGCCGGATGCATCGAGCACCTTTGCCTCGTTGATGATCTTGCCCTCCAGGATCGGCGCAA
>CAVCFM010000520.1:34604-34760 GCA_963601305.1 bacterium
GCAATCTTCTTGATTTTCCCATCCTCTATCAGGATGTCCGCCACAAACGGCTCCTCCTCGATGGCATTGTGGATGGTTCCCTGCTTGATTATCATATATTCGCTCATGATTTCCACTCCTGTCTCAAATAATTTATAGTTTGTCCACATTCTCTGA
>CAVCFM010000521.1:0-6592 GCA_963601305.1 bacterium
TATCTGAACCGTGATACAGTAAGCAAATTGTTGGAGCAGCTGGAATTACAGGAGTACATCAGTCTGCCGGACGGCCGCGGCAGCGCCATAGACCGCGCCGCATGGAACGAAATCTATGAACAGATTTTAGATTATGTGGACATGGAATCGGTGGTGGCAAAGACGACGGTTCTGATCTTAAGTACGGACACCGGAGAGGAACAGGGCACGGTTGTCACGAATCAGGGAACCTATCAGACTGAGTTGCCGCTTACCTATTTTGAAACATGGCAGGCCTATACCGTCTATGAAACGGGCGAAAAAATCCTTGGAATAGCGGAAAAAAGTGAAGAGAAAGCCACCATTTCCAACGCTTATCTCACGGATATTTCCGACGGGAACGTCTTTTTTTTATATGATGGCACGACGTACAAAAAAGAAATCGGGACAGCCAGCGAGGCGGTTGGCGCCGGTGTGTGTGACCTGGTGTTTGAAAATGGCGAAATCGTTTCCCTGCGGGTAAAACAGGAGACGATCACCGGGGAACTGCTTTCCTATGACGATGAGACCATTGAGATTGAGGGCTATGGCAAAATCAAACATACCGGGAAAATCCCGGTCTACCAGACATATGGGGAAGTGGCACAAAAAGAATTGTCGGATGTCATCTTAGGTAATATGGAAGCAAAATACATCACCGGGGATGGCGAGGTCTGTGCGATTTTGATCTGCCAGCCGGCGGAGATTGAGACGATCCGCGTGTTACTGCTCTCAGACGGGAGCAATTTTAGAGAGACGGTCTATTTAAAATGCGATGGCGCGATGCAGGTGAGCTGTGGGGAGAACGAAGAGAATGTTCCTGCGGGGACACTGATCTGCGTGGCGGATTATATAGGATCAGAGGCAGAGGATGCGGAAAACAAAACGCTTCTGCTTTTGCCGGAATCAGAAGATGCATTTGTTTATATCTGTGATGAGACGGGAACGCCGGTCTCAAACGGCTATCAGGGAACCATGGAAGTGCGCCGTTATGAGGAGGGATATACGCTGGTAAATGCGCTGCCGCTGGAGACATATCTGACCGCCGTGGTGCCAAGTGAAATGCCGTCAAGCTATCAGATAGAAGCGCTTAAGGCGCAGGCAGTCTGTGCGAGAAGTTATGCTTACATACAGCTCCTTCGGGCGGACCTGGCAAAATACGGTGCCCACATCGATGACAGCACCTCGTATCAGGTTTACAACAAAAATGTACCGACGGATGAGAGCAAGCGGGCGGTGGAAGAGACCGCAGGGCAGGTTTTAACCTATGAGGGCAATATCATCGAAGCCTATTATTTTTCCACGTCTATGGGCTATACGGACACGGCAGAGATCTGGAATGTGGAGGATCTCTCTACCTATGGATATCTGAAAGCTGTCTGCTTAAACAGCAGCACCTTTGACGGGGATTTGTCTAAGGAGGAGGATTTCCTCTCCTATATCAGTGGAAGTGCCGACGGATATGACAGCGATATCAAATATTACCGCTGGTTTGCCACGGCAGATTTCTCCGACCGGACCGATACCATCAATGACATCTTAGCGGCGCGGAAAGCAATCACACCGTCGGATATTTTATATCTGAAAAAGGATGGGCAGACAGAGCTTACTACCACGGCAAAAATGGGTGCGTTGACGGCGATGACCGTGGAGGAGCGGAGCAGTTCCGGTGCGATTTTGACCTTGAAGCTGACCTATGAAAATGGGATAGTTCTCGTCAGATCCGAGTACAATGTGCGAAAAGTGTTAGGCGCCTGCGTGCAGAAAATCGTATATGCAGACAGTTCCACTCAGGAGGGAGTTACCCTGCTGCCAAGTGCATTTGCCGCAATTGTCACAAACGAGGATGGCAGCCTTCTGCTACAGGGTGGCGGATACGGTCACGGGCTTGGCATGAGCCAGAACGGGGCAAATGGAATGGCAAAGTCCGGCATGGGCTATGAGGACATCTTGCATTATTTTTACAATGACGTTAATATAGAGAACATGAGTGACACGGCAGAGAAATAGCGAAGGTGTTTCACGAATGACCGGAATAAGAGAGGAAACTACATGATTATAACAATAATTGGGAATGTCATGCGTTTTATGAATAAATGTAAACAGGACAAAATCAATGCATTCTCGGCACAGTCGGCATTTTTTATCATATTGTCAGCAATTCCGTTTTTGATGGTGTTTTTTTCCATGCTGCGCTACACCTCGATCACAGAGGGAATGGTGTTGGAGATCATAGAGCGCATTGCGCCGGATTATGTGTCGCCGTTTCTTGTCTCTGTGGTGGATGAAGTGTACAGCAGATCCACCGGAATTATTTCCGTGACGGCAGTCATGGCAATCTGGTCGGCATCCAAGGGCGTGCATTACCTCACCGACGGATTGAATGCGGTCAATGAGCTGGAGGAGACCAGAAACTGGTTTGTGCTGCGCTTCTGGGCGATTGTGTATACGGTAGTGTTCCTTGTGGCGATTGTGTTTACGCTGTTAGTTTTGGTATTCGGAAATACACTGCACGACCTGGCGCTGGAGCGGGTTCCCATTTTGGCGGGCATTAGCAGATTTATCGGAAATTTCAGTGGAATTTTGATGCTTGCACTTCTGATCTTGTTTTTCGATATGGTCTTTAAGCTGCTGCCCAACCGTAAGCTAAGCTTCCAGAGCCAGCTCCCGGGGGCGGTCATCTGCGGTGTTGCGTGGTATGTGTTCTCGTTTGGACTGTCTATCTATGTGGATTATTTCAACGGATTTTCCATGTATGGAAGCCTTACCACGATCGCGCTCATCATGCTTTGGGTTTATTTTTGCATCTACATCATGATGATGTCGGCGGAAGTCAACATTGTGTTCAATAAGAATTTCCTTATGTGGAGGGAAAAACATAAAAAATCGAAAAAATCTTGATGTTTTTTCGATGCTGTGCTAGAATAACGACTAGATTGAATAAAAAAGGCGATGAATGTGTGGGAGAATCCCGCAGTAGAGCACTATATTTCTTATAGAGAGAGCGGGTCGCCGGCTGTAAGCCCGCTTAAGACAAGGTAGGAATCGAAGTTCGCACAGGAGCCGCATCCGTGAAGAGACAGTTTGTACTTGGTAGTGGATGACGTAGTATGCACGTTACGCATAATAAGAGCTTTCCGATGTCAGCAATTGCTGTCGGAGAGAAACAGGGTGGTACCGCGGAATCATTCGTCCCTGGACGAATGACTCCGCGGTTTTTTCAATGAAAAATAAAAAGGAGCAGTATTATGAAGGAAAAATTACAGAAAATTAAAGACGATGCAATGCGCCAGATTGAAGCATCCGGAGATTTGAGCAAGTTAAACGATGTCCGGGTGGCAGTCCTTGGAAAAAAGGGTGAACTGACAGCCGTGTTAAAGAGCATGAAGGATGTCAGCCCGGAGGAGCGTCCACTGGTTGGACAGCTGGTTAATGAGACCAGAGAGAGCATTGAGAAAATGCTTGAAGAGACCAAGGCAAAGTTAGAGGCTGCTGAGTTAGAGTTAAAGTTAAAGCATGAAGTGATCGATGTGACACTTCCGGCAAAAAAGAATAATGTCGGACACCGTCATCCGAATACCATCGCATTGGAAGAGGTAGAGCGTATCTTTACCGGAATGGGTTATGAGGTTGTCGAGGGTCCTGAAGTAGAATATGATTACTACAATTTCGAGGCACTTAATATTCCGGCGAACCATCCGGCAAAGGATGAGCAGGATACCTTCTATATCAATGACAAGATCGTGCTTCGTACCCAGACCTCCCCGGTTCAGGTACGTGAGATGGAAAAAGGCAAGCTGCCGATCCGTATGATCGCACCGGGACGTGTGTTCCGTTCCGACGAGGTGGATGCAACCCATTCCCCGTCCTTCCATCAGATTGAGGGACTTGTCATCGACAAGCACATTACATTTGCAGACTTAAAGGGAACATTGGCAGAGTTCGCCAAGGAACTGTTCGGCGAGGACACCAAGGTAAAATTCCGTCCGCACCATTTCCCGTTTACAGAGCCGTCTGCCGAGATGGATGTGACATGCTTTAAGTGTGGCGGCAAGGGCTGCCGTTTCTGTAAAGGAGAGGGCTGGATTGAGATTTTAGGCTGTGGTATGGTTCATCCGCGCGTGCTTAAGATGAGCAACATCGACCCGGAGGAGTACACCGGTTTTGCGTTCGGTGTCGGTTTGGAGCGTATCGCACTGTTAAAATACGAGATTGACGATATGAGATTGTTATATGAGAACGACCAGAGATTTTTAAATCAGTTTTAGGAGGATATTATGCAGACATCATTAAAATGGATCAAAGATTTAGTACCTGGGCTTAACGTTACGCCGCAGGAATATATGGACGCAATGACCTTATCCGGCTCTAAAGTAGAGGGATACGAGTGTCAGGATGCAGATTTAGAGAAAATTGTGATTGGTCAGGTGGAGAAGATCGAGCGTCATCCGGATGCAGACAAACTGGTTATCTGCCAGGTAAACATCGGCGCAGAGACAATTCAGATCGTCACCGGAGCGCCGAATGTGACAGAGGGATGCAAAGTGCCGGTTGTATTAGATGGCGGCCGCGTTGCAGGCGGTCATGACGGAACACGCACTGAGGGCGGTATCAAGATTAAAAAGGGCAAGCTCCGCGGTGTTGAGTCCAACGGTATGATGTGCTCCATCGAGGAACTTGGCTCCACACGCGACATGTTCCCGCTTGCTCCGGAAAACGGACTCTACATTCTCCCGGAGGATGCACCGGTGGGTGAGAGCGCGGTTGCTTATCTCGGATTAGACGATGCAGTTGTGGAATATGAGATCACTTCCAACCGTGTGGACTGCTTCTCCATCCTTGGAATCGCAAGGGAAGCAGCAGCAACCTTCCGCAAGGAATTCGTTCCTCCTGTCGTGACTGCAACCGGAAACAGCGAGGACGTCAACGATTACGTCAAAGTAACGGTAAAAGATACCGATCTGTGCTCCAGATATGTGGCAAGAGTCGTTAAAAATATCAAGATTGCTCCGTCCCCGGAGTGGATGCAGCGCAGACTGCGCTCCCAGGGAATCCGCCCGATCAACAACATCGTCGATATCACAAACTATGTGATGGAAGAGTACGGACAGCCGATGCACGCCTATGATCTGGACACCATTGAGGGAAAAGAAATCGTGGTAAGACGCGCAGATAAGGGCGAGAAATTCGTTACCTTAGACGGTCAGGAGCGCACCTTAGACGACAGCATCTTAATGATCTGTGACGGCAAAAAGCCGGTTGGCATCGCAGGTATCATGGGCGGCGAGAACTCTATGATCACCGACAATGTAACCACCATGCTTTTTGAGGCAGCCTGCTTTGATGGAACAAACATCCGTCTTTCCGGTAAAAAAATCGGTATGAGAACCGACGCGTCCTCCAAGTTCGAAAAGGGTCTTGACCCGAACAACGCGATGGATGCCATGAACCGTGCATGCCAGCTCATCGAAGAGTTAGGCGCCGGCGAGGTCGTAGGCGGAGCCATCGATGTATACAACACCGTAAAAGAAGGCAGACGGATTCCGTTTGAGCCGGATAAATACAATCATCTTCTCGGAACTGAGATTTCAGCAGAAGATATGCTTTCCTATTTTGAACGCCTGGAGTTAGGCTATGACAAAGAGACAAACGAAGTGCTGATTCCGTCCTGGAGACAGGATCTGGAGTGCAGCGCTGACCTGGCAGAGGAAGTGGCAAGATTTTTCGGATATGACAAGATCCCGACCACACTCCCAAGCGGTGAGGCTACAACCGGAAAGCTTTCCTTTAAACTCCGCATCGAGGCAGTTGCAAGAGACATCGCTGAGTTCTGCGGTTTCTCACAGGGCATGACCTACTCCTTCGAGAGCCCGAAGGTATTTGATAAATTATTGCTGCCGGAGGATTCTGCGCTGCGCAAGGCGGTTGTGATAAGCAACCCACTGGGCGAGGATTTCTCCATTATGAGAACCATTTCCTTAAACGGTATGCTGACTTCTCTTTCTACGAACTTTAACCGCAGAAACAAAAATGTCCGCCTGTATGAGTTAGGCAACATTTATCTGCCGAAACAGGTTCCGGTTACCGAACTTCCGGAGGAGCGCATGCAGTTCACACTCGGTATGTATGGTGAGGGCGACTTCTACACCATGAAGGGTGTTGTGGAAGAGTTCTTATACAAAGTGGGCATGAAACAGAAGCCAGAGTATGATCCGAATGCAGGCAAACCATTCCTTCATCCGGGACGCCAGGCCGAGATCATCTATGACGGAGCCGTCGTGGGTTATCTGGGAGAGGTTCATCCGGTTGTGGCAGCCAATTATGCCATCAAAGAGCGCGTGTATGTCGCAGTGCTTGATATGCCGGAAATCGTATCACGTGCCAGCTTCGACCACAAATACGAGGGTATTGCCAAGTTCCCGGCTGCTACCAGAGATATCTCCATGGTGGTACCAAAGAGCGTCTTAGCAGGCGATATCGAAAAAGTATTTGAGCACAAGGGCGGAAAATTATTAGAGAAATACGATCTGTTTGATATCTATGAGGGTGCGCAGATCAAGGATGGTTACAAATC